>JAAZCA010000036.1 GCA_012513515.1 Myxococcales bacterium
CTTTCGTCGCGCCCCGTGCGGGCGCGTGGATTGAAACTCGAGTAGCTTTGTGACTGAAAACCCGTGATAAAGTCGCGCCCCGTGCGGGCGCGTGGATTGAAACCGATGACCGCCTCGACGAGTCTTGGATGGCGGTAGTCGCGCCCCGTGCGGGCGCGTGGATTGAAACCAACGAGATGGCAAAAAAGACCGTCATCCGCCGTGTCGCGCCCCGTGCGGGCGCGTGGATTGAAACACGGATACGCCTACGTCGGCAGGCCGGTCATCTGTGTCGCGCCCCGTGCGGGCGCGTGGATTGAAACCTGTTCGTCCCCCATAGCGCGGCAAAGTAGCAAAAGTCGCGCCCCGTGCGGGCGCGTGGATTGAAACTTGTAACCGAGGGGGATGCCGATGAGTCTGGAGTCGCGCCCCGTGCGGGCGCGTGGATTGAAACACCGCAGGCAGTTCGGCCCCGCATATTTCGTGATAGGTCGCGCCCCGTGCGGGCGCGTGGATTGAAAATGATATGGTTTGAGATTCCGAACGGCAGATTCAAAAATTTTCCTGGACAGACGGCAAAACAGGAGTCTTTTAGAGGCGTTCTTCGCAGGATCTGACCTACCTGTAATTCCCCGGTGCGAATTTTTTGTAGAGGTCGAGGAATACTCCGTTGGGGTCTGTCTCCGCTTTCACCCTGTGGTAATTTTCCGCATTGTAGATCTTCCAGAACTCCTCTTCGCTGAAGTGGTTTCTGGAGATGAGCGTCTTTATCCCTCCTAACTCTGTCGTCTTATTCTCGAGAAGCTCCGAGTAATCCACCTCAGGATCGCTATTCTTCTTCCCGTAGATAGCGCAATCTATGAAAAGGGTTCCGCCCATGCGCCTGGCGTACTCATCGTCAAGCCACGGATATAACTCCGGCGCCCTGTAGGGAACGACCCAGAGAGGGAAGAAATCGAAATCATTTTCATACCATTTGAAAAACTCCTCGAAGCGCTGCGAAGGGATGAAGACATCGACGATTACCTCCGGGCGTTTTTTGAGCTTCATGATTTTTTTGAGGCGCCTCGACCATGCGATGAGTTTGGTAGAACCAAGAACGATTTTTCCGAAAAGGAGCCTCGCCGGTTTTGTCTCCATCAGAGGCACGGTCTTTGTGAGCCAGTGGCACTCGGTGTCGTAGCGGAAAAAGTAGTCCTCTATCGTGAGATAGTCTTCCGTACGTGCGGAGGTGCTCTTATAGAATATATTCAGCCATTTGTAGGAAGAGAGATAAGGGGCTTCGTCCGTCATTCTGCCAAGACAGATCACGAATTCGCTTTTGCTGTGAATTATCGCATCGACGAAGTCGTGGTCGCCGCCGTTACAACGATCCTTGAGCTCCGTCCAGAAGGATGAAAAATCGGAAAATTTTTTGTATTCCATCTTCACGAACTTCTTTGCTGGGAGGATCTTGAATTTTATTTTCGTGATGACGCCGAGCGTTCCATATGAACCATGCAACATGTTGAATAGAAGTGGGTTTGAGTTCTGTGAACAGGTGATTATTTCACCTGATCCGGTCACGACTTCATATTCTATACAGCTGTCATGGAATCCTCCGTATCTGTAGGACATCGATTCGATTGAACATCCGGATATCGCCCCTCCGAGGGTGATGCCGGCCAGTTCAGGCACTGTATATGGAATGAGGCCGTGCTTTAGCGTCGCCGCTACGACATCGGCGAATGTGGCGCTGGACTCGGCTGTGCATGTTCTCTGCGCAACATCGATGTCGATAATTTCGGTAAGATCGGATATGTCGATCTTTGGAAGCCTATCTCTTTTATTATAAGGGTTGGGGACAAAGTGCGAGTCCACCGATTTTCGTATTTTGACCTGAGAGTTCATTTCAGAGAGTTTGGCAATGGCCGACGCAACGGATTTTACCTTCTGATCATGATCCATATCATCTCCTGTTCCTTTAGAATTGGCCTTATACTGTTTGAGTTTGTTTTGAAACAATAAAATTAACGGTTGCCTTGGTCAATGCTTCCATATAGCTGCAATGGTATTCAGGAGGTTCTCAAATTTGCAGGTAAGAATTGAAAAACTGGTTTACGGCGGCGCCGGCGTAGGGGATATCGAGGGGAAAAAGACCTTCGTTCCCTTTGCAGCGCCTGGCGATCTATGCGAGATAGAAATAAATGCCGATTGCGGAAACTATTTTGAAGGCAGGCTCGTTGATCTCATCGAGGAATCGGCCGACAGAGTGGTTCCGAGGTGCCCGGTTTTTGGGAAATGCGGCGGTTGCCAATGGCAGCACATCTCGTACGATGCACAATTGAAGTGGAAACGGGAAATCCTGAAGGAGAGCCTTTGCCGAATAGCGAAGATATCATCGCCGAATCTCCTCGAAACTATGCCTTCTCCGATGCAGTGGAACTACAGAAACAGGATGCAGCTCCATGTCGATTCAAAAGGGCGGGTCGGTTTTTATCGCGCCAAATCCAAAGAGGTCATCGAGTTCGAGGAATGCCTGATAGCCGATGCGCGCCTGAATGAAAAGCTGCGCATAAATCGCGGCGATTTTTCTAAAAGGGACAGGGGGGTCTCACTCAGAATAGAGGAAGGTCCATCTTTTTTACAGATAAACAGTGGACAGAACGATCAGCTCAAATCGAAGCTGGTCGAGTGGGTATCTCAGGGGAAAGATCGGAAGATCCTTGAACTGTATGCTGGTGCGGGGAATTTTACCTTCGATCTGGCAAAAATTGCAGATCACGTCGTTGCTTTCGAGATAGATGTGAAGGCAGTGGAGATCGCCCGCGAGAAAATCGCTCAGCGTGGAATCTCGAATATCGATTTCTATGCGGAGGCCTCCGAAAAAACGGAAAATAGGATAAGCGGTAATCTCGACGCTATCGTTCTCGATCCGCCCAGAAGAGGATGCGAGGAGGCGTTGAAGGGGATGATGCGTCTCAGGCCAAAAAATATATATTATATCTCCTGCAATCCAGCCACACTCTCCAGGGACGTGGCGGCGATGATGAAGGAGGGATACGAGCTGGTGCGCGCGATCCCTATCGATATGTTTCCGCAGACCTTCCATGTAGAGGCGATGGTGCAGCTGACCCTTTTGAGGCCATTATTATAACGTATCATTTTTGCTGGTATTTATATTGACAAGGAATCTCCTTTTGATAAAAACGGGCAGTTTTTCGCAATTTCAACCTCAATAAGGCGTAACGCGTTGATTTTATTAGGCTTTAGAAAGGCGGTGATGTCGCATGCCAGGCATTAAACTGCGTGAAGGTGAATCATTCGAGCAGGCCCTTCGCAGATTCAAGAAGCAGTGCGAAAAGGCGGGTATACTTTCCGATCTGAGGAAGCGCGAATACTACGAGAAGCCTTCGATCAAACGCAAGAAGAAGCAGATCGCCGCATCCAAAAAGCGTAAAAGAGTGCCTCGCTGATAGCGGTACCTTTTGCGCGCCGGGATGACTTTCCGAAACTGTTCAAAGTTGAAAGATCTGAAATTCAGGAGGGCCTTTTGAAACTCAAAAAAGAGATAAGTCAGAGGCTCAAGGAAGCTATGAAGGCGAAGGACGCGGATAGAATTAGCGCCCTTCGCCTTGTTCTTGCCGCTATCAACAACCGTGAGATCGAAAAGCGCGGCGAACTCGATGAGGGTGATTGCCTCTCCCTGCTTTCGTCGCTGGTGAAGCAACGTATGGAGTCCATCGAGATGTTCAAACAAGGCGGGCGCGATGAGCTGGCCGCAAAGGAGGAGGCCGAGCTCCTCCTCATACGTTCTTTTCTTCCTGAACAGCTTTCAGAATCCGATATTTCAGGTATCATCGAAAGTGCGATATCCGAAACGGGGGCATCCGGAATCAAGGACCTTGGCAAGGTGATGAAAGTCGTGTCTCCAAAAGTCAAAGGGCGCGCCGATGGCAAGCTCGTCAGTGATTTGGTAAAACAGAAACTCAGTTGATAAAAATTTTTGGACTGCGGTTTATCTTTTACCGCGATCCGGGATGGAATTTTATGTACAGCAAGTCCATCTTAGATGAAATCAGGGATAGGGTTTCCATCGTCTCTTTGATAGGCGAGAGAATTCCCCTGAAGAAGGCCGGTCGTAACTTCAAGGGTCTTTGTCCGTTTCATGGGGAGAAAACCCCTTCATTCAACGTGTCTGACGACAAGCAGATCTATCACTGTTTCGGCTGTGGCGAAGGGGGCGACATCTTCAGCTTCGTGATGAAGTTCGATGGCGTAGATTTTTTGGAGGCTGTGAAATATCTCGCAGGGCTCGCGGGGGTGGAGCTCCCTAAAACGAAGTACGGATTCGTCAGCGCCGCTGACGAAGAGCATTCGAAGCGCAAAAAATGGGCCTTCAGGATTAACGAAATTGCGAGGGATTTCTTTGCGGCGACTCTGAAAGCTTCTGTCGGCGGGAGCGCGGCTAGTAACTACTTGATTAAAAGGGGTATTTCCGAAAATATTTGGACGCAACATTTTTTGGGATATGCCGACAACGCTTGGGAGTCGCTTGTGGAGCACCTGCGTTCAAAGGGCGTGCCGCTTGATCTCGCCTCCGAACTCGGGCTGATAAGAAAGAGGGACAGCGGGGGGTATTTCGATTTTTTTAGGGAGCGAATAATATTCCCGATCATATCTCCGCGCGGGGAGGTGCTGGGCTTCGGCGGCAGGGATATATCGGAGCAAAAAGGCGATCAACAGGTCGCAAAGTACATGAACTCTCCGGACTCTCTCATTTATCACAAGTCCGGATGTGTTTACGGGCTAAACAAGGCCCAGTCGTCGATACGAGAGGATGGTAGCGCGATATTTGTGGAAGGATATATGGATTTGATCGCCCTTTCTCAGGTCGGTGTGAACAACGTTGTTGCGCCACTTGGAACCTCTCTTACTGAAGGGCACTTGAGGCTGATACAGAGATATACGCGAAATATTGTTCTCGTTTTCGATGGGGATGAAGCCGGCTCGAGGGCTGCGATCAGAAGTCTCGATCTGTTCATAGATGCGGGGTTGATGCCAAGGGTCGTAGCTCTGCCGGATGACGAGGATCCTGATACCTTCGTCAGGAAATACGGTGCAGAAAAATTTCGCGAAATGACTGCATCCGCGAAATCGCTCTTTGAGTTCTTCGTTGAAAAAGTTTTGTCTGAAACAGGAAGGGACGCGGCCGGAAAAGTCAACGCGATGGGGAGGATCATCCCGCATCTCAAAGCCATGTCCGACCCCGTGGAAAGAGGTATCTATTCGAAGGTTGCAGCCTTTCAGGTCGGCGTGGAGGAGAGGGATGTAGCGAGGTCGGTTGCGGCCGGCAAGATTTCGGTCGGCAGAGAGTTTTTGCCGCGGGGCGCAAAAAAGAAGATGTCGGCGCCTGCCTCCTGCGAGCTGATGTTGATCAAGGGTTTGTTGATGAAGCCCGCCAGGATAGCCGATGTGATGGAGAGCGTGAGCGTCGAAAAGTTTTCAGACGGATGGTGTCGCGACATAGTTTCTGTGCTTTTTTCGCAGACCGGAGAAAAGGATATCTCCGTAGGGGATATTCTCGCTTCGATTGATGACCCGGAGATATCGTCCCAGCTTCGCGAAATGGCCGTCGCAGGGTGTGGATGCGAAGAGGACGAGATCGACAATTTAATAGATGATTGCGTCAACAGGCTTAAAGAGAGGCCGGCCGCGAGAAGGCTTAAAGAGATAAACGATGAGATCAAGAGGGCCGAAAGCGCAAGGGACGAAGTTAAGATTTTTGAATTGCTGAGAGAGAAAAAAGAACTGATATCGCAAAAGCACGACTGACAATTTCACAATTGATAATATAGGAGAGGGGCAACATGGCCAAGCGGACCGAAGAGATAAAAGAGGTAAAAAAACTGATAAGCGTAGGCAAGGCCAAGGGTTTTCTCACAGTTGAAGAGGTCAACGAAGCCCTTCCTTCAGAGATGGTTTCGTCCGACCAGCTCGACAGCGTCCTTTCTATTTTCGATGATATGGACATTGACATTGTGGAATCCGAAGCCGAGGGCAAGATGCTTCAGGACAAGGCATCTGAGAAAGAAAAGGAAGTCGAGAAGGAAAAGGATGTAGCTCTTACGCCCGACTATGCCAGCAGATCGGTGGACCCGGTCAGAATGTATCTTCGCAAGATGGGTCAGGTTGCTCTTCTGACGCGCGAAGGAGAAGTGGAAATCGCCAAGAGGATAGAACAGGGGCAAAATGAGATGCTCAACATCCTCCTCTCTAGCTCGCTTGGCGTGCAGAAGGTTCTTTCCTTCGGTGACCTGCTTTCAAGGAATAAAATCCGCGTTATTTCGATAATGAAGGACCTCGAGGACGTAAACCTCGACGAGTTGGAAAATTTTGATGAGGCCGCTGAGAGGCTTAAAATGTTGAAGCTGATGCGGAAGGTTCGAACTCTCAATAAACAGAGAAACGAATCTACATCGAAGCTTTCCAAATCCGGGCTTTCCGAGAAGGCGAAAAAAGTTGCTACTTTCAAACTTGCCGATGTGAAGCAGAGGATACTCGAGTGCTTTAAAGAGATGGGGCTTGCCAACAGGACGATAAATGAAGTCGTCGAGGCGATGCATTCCGCGATTGACCAGGTCGAACAGAGCCACAGACTCATCAACAATTGCGCCAGGAAACTTCATACGGATGGGGAAGGGATCAAATCCCTCTCGAAGCAGTTTAAGAAAAATGACTATCAGCGTAGGAAGGCCGTGAAGAGTTCCGGGCTTTCAAGGGAAGAAATAATCGAGGTCCTCGAATCATACGCGGAGGCAGAAGCTAAGATCTCAGAAATAGAAAAAGAAGCCGGTCAGGACATGGAAACTCTCAGAAAAACCTACATGGAGATTAAAAGGGCTGAGCAGTTCGCTGATAGGGCTAAAAATGAACTCATCGAGGCCAACCTGAGGCTGGTGGTTTCCATAGCCAAGAAGTACACGAATAGGGGTTTGCAGTTTCTCGATCTGATACAGGAAGGCAATATCGGTCTGATGAAGGCCGTGGATAAATTCGAATATAGGCGTGGCTACAAATTTTCCACTTATGCAACCTGGTGGATCAGGCAGGCGATCACTCGAGCCATCGCAGACCAGGCCAGGACTATCAGAATTCCGGTTCACATGATAGAGACGATCAACAAGCTCGTCAGGACGTCGCGCTATCTGGTTCAGGAGCTGGGCCGTGAGCCGACGCCGGAGGAGATCGCCTTCAAGATGGAGCTTCCTCTCGAAAAGGTGAGAAAGGTTTTAAAAATTGCAAAAGAGCCGATTTCACTCGAGACCCCCATCGGAGAGGAGGAGGATAGCCATCTCGGAGATTTCATAGAGGACAAGTCCATAGTTTCCCCGTCTGAATCGGTGGTGAATATAAGCCTCTCTGCCCAGACACAGCATGTCCTAGCGACGCTAACGCCGCGCGAAGAGAAGGTCCTTCGTATGCGTTTTGGAATAGGTGAGAAATCCGATCACACTCTTGAGGAAGTTGGCAGGGACTTCTCGGTTACGCGCGAAAGAATCCGCCAGATAGAGGCGAAGGCGCTGAGAAAGCTCAGACACCCAAGCCGCGCAAAGAAGCTCAAGAGCTTCATAGACTGGTAGGATTCGACCCGGCCTCGAAAGCTGGCGCTGAAGGGGGATTTATGCAGGTATGCAGAGAGCTCGATTATGGAGTCAGGGCTGTTCTCATGCTGTCGGCGGCAGAAGGAGAGGTCATCTCCAAAAAGCGAATCTCCGAACGGATGCAAATACCTGTAAACTTCCTTGCCATCATACTGCCGAAACTGGTCCGTACTGGAATAATAAACTCCATCCCCGGCCCCAAAGGGGGATACCAGCTCAGCAGAAGGCCATCCGAAATTTCAATAAATGATGTGATCGGGTCAATCTGCAAAAGCTTCGCTTTTAACAGGTGCCTGGACGTTTCTAAAGGCTGTGAACTGGATTCAGTCTGCCCCGTGAAGCCTCACTGGAGCTTTGTGCAGGGGATGATTGAAGAATACCTCAGTAAAGTTAATTTTGATCAGCTTGCCAAAGACCTCAAAAACAAATAGTTATAGTCCGGTTTATAATCCACAAAAAGAAAGGCGGGGGTATGCGCAAAATCCTTCTCTGTTTGGCGCTTTTTCTGGCTCTGGCGGCGGTTTTTCTTTCGGCTGTTTCAATGAAGCAGCACTATCGCGTCCAAAGGGAGGGGTTTGAAAAACCCGCTTTTTGCGCGATAAGCGAAAGAATCAATTGCGATATTGTGAGCGCCAGTCAGAGCTCTCAGCTTTTTGGAATTCCAAATGGCGGCTGGGGAATAATATTCTACTCCTCCATTGCGATGCTCTTGATCTTCATCCTCGCATCCGTAAGAAAGAGGGATAACACCCTTGCGTTTACATGGATTCTTTCCGTCGTTGGATTTTTGTATGGTGCATGGATGATATATGTTACGGCTTTTGCCTTGAGGGTTTTCTGTTTTATAAATACGCCTCTCTACCTGACAGCCGTCATCTTGTTTGTGATTCTCTCCCTTCTTCTTCCATGCCGAATTGGAGGTATTCCGCATTTTGTCTTCAATTATTTTTTATCGGTCGTGGGAAGAAAATCAGATATTTCTTTCAAGCCAAAGTTTTTCTCGCACCTGTTTTTTATGGCTCTTGCGGTTATCATAGGACTCATCGCTATTCGCGTATGGGGCAGCGTATCACATGGCAAGTCTGCAGATTCCGACGTCGATCAACAGGCCAAATATTTTTCCATGCAGGGAAAGAGCAGCATAGATATCGATCCAAACTGGCCGGTCTGGGGCAATCCTGATGCTGATGTCACGATAGTTGAATTCAGCGAATACCAGTGCCCGTTCTGCAAGATAGCGGCGTTTGGAGTAAAGCCTTATCTCTACGATTTCAAGGACAAGGTCAGATACTATTTTGTAAATTTCCCTTTGGACAATGCCTGTAACGAGGAGATGACGCGGCCCATGCATCCTGTGGCCTGCTATGCCGCCAAGGCTGCGATATGCTCGCAGACGCGAGGGGATTTCTGGAAGTTTCACGATGAGTTGTTCAGGGCTCAGAAGGGGATGACCAGAAAGACTGTTGACTCTATCGCCGAATCCTTTGGATACGACATGCAGGATTTTGCATCGTGCATCGCATCGCCGGAAACGGAATCCAGGGTGAAGGATGATCTGGCAGCTGCCAGAAAATTGGGGATAACGGGGACTCCCACTATATACATAAATGGGAAAAAGGCACGATATTGGAGAAATCCCGAGTTCTTGAGAATGATCATAAAGAGCGAAATTAGAAGGGGCCATAGATGAAAGACAGCCTGAAGAAAAAATGTGATTATTCGAAAGACTTCATCAGGAAGCTTCCAAAGACCGACCTCCATGTTCATCTGGACGGGAGCCTTCGCGTGTCGACGTTGATAGACTTGGCAAAAAAGCATTCTGTGAAACTTCCCTCTTTTACAGAAGCAGGGCTTAGAAAAACGGTTTTTAAAAAAAGATATGGGGATCTGCTGGAATACCTCAGGGGCTTCGATTATACGCTAGCCGTCATGCAGACTCCAGAGGCGCTGGAGCGCGTCGCCTATGAATTTGCGATGGACTGTTTTGAGGATGGCGTCAGGTATGTGGAACCGAGGTTTGCTCCGCAGCTGCATGTGAACGATCTTATGGCTGTGGAGGATGTCCTGATCTCGGTCAACAAGGGACTCGCGCGCGCCAAAGAGGAGATCAATACCTCGAAGGCCATAGCGTCGGGTTCCGAGCCTTATTTTGAATATGGAATAATCTGCTGCGCTATGAGGATGTTCAATGAAAATTTTCCGGGAGTATTCAGAAAGCTGCTGTCCGTTCACAAGTATATGGATCGTGAGGAGCTCTATGGCCTTGCAGCGCTCGACCTCGTCGAGTCCATGATATATTGCCGTGATGAGTTAGGTCTTCCTATAGTCGGATTCGACCTGGCCGGAGCCGAGTCCGGATATCCAGCGGAGCATTATAAAAGTTCGTTCGAGTTGGCCCATAAAAATTTTTTCAGAAAGACGGTGCACGCCGGGGAAGCATATGGCCCGGAATCCATATTTCAGGCCATAGCGGATTGTCACGCCGACAGGATAGGGCACGGCACTCACATATTCGACGCTTCGATGGTGAAATCAGGTAGCAAGGCCGAAAAGGAACGTTACGTCAACGACCTGTGGCAATACGTTGCTGATAGCAGAATGACCATCGAAGTATGTCTGACATCCAACCTTCAGACGAAGCCGGAGATGAAGTCCGTTAGGAGCCATCCTGTTTCCAAGATGCTTGAGAAGAGGCTTTCATTTACCTTCTGTACTGATAACATGCTCGTATCGGATACGACTGCGACTGATGAAATATTGCTGGCTGTTAACAATTTCAAAATAAATTCCAACAAACTCAAGGATATAATAATCTACGGCTTCAAACGAAGTTTTTTTCCTGGCGACTATTTGGAAAAGCGCCGGTACATACGCAGCGTGATAGATTACTACGACAGGGTGGAGAAAGAATTCTTTGTTTCTTAGAATAACGACATTCCTGTTTTTAATTTTAATGCTGCCGTCATCGGCGGATGCCGTGCTGAGATCCCTATGTGAAGGTTACAAGATAGATTCTTCTGAAATAATAAGATTCAATGTCAACGAGAAAAAACTTATATGCGGAGATCACAATGCCGAATCGTGGAACAAAATACCTAGATCACAGGCTAAGTATTTTGCGCGCAACTTTCTTCAGGAGCGCGGGTATTTGGATCCGGAGTTTAAAGAGGAAGGTGAAAATGTAATAATAGTCGTCGGGGAAAAAACTCGAATTACAGATGTTTCCATCAAAGGGGCTCCCCCGCGCACATTAAGGGCATGGCAAAAGAGGGGAATCAGGGGTGCTCCGCTCGATCCGAAATCCTTGGACTCGCTCGAAAGGTGGGGGGTATCGGGTCTCAAGTCGAAGGGGTTTGCATGCCCTCGCGTTTCGGCTTTAGGGGATGCCAGCAGCGGAGGGGTAGAGCTTGAAGTCAACCCCGGCCCTCGTCTCAATATAGCTTCCCTCGAACAGTCGCCTGTGGAAGGCCTGATGGATGGGGCGCTTGAACGGTTCAATGCGTTTCATGTGGGGGATCCGTATGATTATAGGAATATAGCTCTCACCAGCAGAAGGATATCGCAGAGCGGAATACTTCAGAGCAGCTATTTTCTCACCGAGTGCGCCGACGACGGCGTTCACCTTACACAGAAATCTATTTCAGGGGCGAGCAGGCTCGTAAGCGCCGGGCTAGGAGGGAGCACCGAGGAGTATCTGATAGGAAAGGCTTCATGGAAGCAGGGAAGATTGGGTAAAGCAGGATCTTCATTTGAAGTGGCCGGCAGGGCCTCCTACAGGAGACAGCGATTTCTAGTCAAAGGGATGGTCTATCCCTTTTCTTTTCCGACTCGCTGGCACTTCACGCCCGCCTTTTCGACCAGGAGGGAAAAAGAATCCAGGTACGAGTACCTTGCCAATGATCTTCTTATCCCAGCTGCTGTGAACTGGGATACCAGGGAAATAGGATGGAATCTTTTTTTCGGGCCGAGATTGAATTACACGAGGGTCTTCAGCGGAGCCGACAAAGGTTGGACGCACTTTCTATCAGGTATCGCAGGTTTGGAGATCATCAGCCATGTCTATGAGTTGAACGTGGCAGATCCCAAATCCGGTTACACCGTGAGGGGATTGGCTGAGTTCAACTCAGACAAGGCGTTTTCCACGATCAGCGCGCAGAAATTCACGTTGTCAGGAGAAGCTCTGTACAATTTTGCAGGGTTCGATTCGCCGCTGCTTATTCTCTCCATAAGGGGATTCGCCGGTACAACTTTGGTGGATAGCGGCAACGCACAATTTTCCAAGATGCCTCCATGGTTATTTTATTATTTCGGAGGTTCAGCCGATCTTCGCGGGTTCGGGCTTAAAAAATTGCCAGATGCTAACAGAGGCGCGCTGACTGCGCTTTACTCGGGCGTCGAAGCGAGGCTGGCGAATATATTTCCCTTGAACCTTCAGCCTATAGCTTTTGCGGATTTTGGTGTGATGGGTCAGAAGTCGGTCAGTCTTAATCTGCCTGTCTACTGCTCTCCGGGGATAGGTATCAGGTGGCCATCGCTCATTGGAGTTTTGAGGTTCACCGCTGCAAAGGGTCTGTTTTTGAAAAACAGCACCCCTCCCAAACAAGCCCCTTCGCGCTGGCATTTTATATTCAGCATAGGGGAGGAGTTTTGATATGAAGAAAAAAGCTGTCATAGCCCTTATATCGGCGCCACTCCTGTTTTTAGCTATGATCTTCGCGCTTCTTATCGCTGTATTAAACTGGCCCACGATTATTATAAATCCATATTCGCTTTCGGCCCTTTCAAAATATCTCATCCCTCTTGGAATTCATGTCGGATGGTCCGACATGAAAGTTTCTACTGTATCAAGTGGATTCCTGGATGAAACAGTTTCGATCAAGGTTGAAAATATTTGCATTAAAATGAAACCGGAGATCGAACACGGATGCTTTTCTGACGTCGGCATCTCTTTCAGATACGAATTCAAAGGTATGATTCCGAACTTGAAGGAAATCGGTCCGCTTTCTATGACAGGCGGCGATATTTATGTGGTTCTAGCCGACGATGTAGAAGATGAGAGCACCGACGGTGAAATATTCATCCCCGATGTAAGAATTCCAGGATATTTCTCCGATGTATCCATTTTGCCAGTGCGCATAAGTGTAGAGTCGACAAAGGTCGATTATTATGGCGGCAGCGTCTCAGGCTCGGTCGATATCAATGCTGATTCATCAAATCAAAATACGATAGATAGAATATCCCTCTCATTCAGGTTGAACTCCGATGCCCTTGGGAGATTCGACGGGACTATTGCCGCGCATAGCGCATCATCGTTCAGAAAAGGGGATTGGAGCGCCAGCGTCAATCTGTCAGGAAACCTGGATGGAGGTGGAATTGTTTCATCATCGATCGATCTATCTACAGATGACGGCAAAGAATTGGGAGTAGAGGTTAACGCGGATTATTCTGAAGGAATCCTTGCCGCGTCATCTAAAATCGACGCGACAATTTCAAGTAAATCAGTGAACGCGCTCTTGAATGGAAATATGAAGGGTGTGTCCGATGTGATTCCGGAGGTCAGATTCTCCGGATGTAGGTTGGACTTTAAGAGCTCCGATAAATCCGGAAATAGAGGCCTCTTTGATTTTAAGTGCCTGACCTCTGCGCGGCTGAAAAGAAATAAACTTCCTTGCGATGCTGAAGTTATATACAGGCCTCCGGAAGATATCGATCTGGACATTTCGGCCAACGGAGAAAGTTTTTTTATTCCTGACCTCGATGTGATAACCAAGGGGAGCCTTTCTGCGGTTGTCAGGCCGCACAAGGGGAAATTGGTATATATGAGCGGGCATTTATCCTCTGCTTTTGAGGGAGTCCCTTCCGAAGGTGTGAAAGGGTGGAAATTTCAAACCGAGGCTGATCTCGACTTTACAATAAAGAATTTTGCTGAGTTGGTTTCCGTTCTTGAAAAAACGTCATGGCCAGTACCGGCTCCCTTTAATGTCCTTGACGGCTCTGTGGAGTTTTCTGTGGAAGGTAAGATGTCTTCCGAATCTGACAAGATAATCCTTCCTGCAAAGCTCAGGTCCAGACTTGAATCCGCCAAACAAAAGATTTTTTTGGACAGCGCCGGAAAATTGGAGATAGGTTTTAAAGGCGATGCATCAGGCAAAGCTGCGCTCGATATGAACGTTGACTTCGATGATGTGCAGATACAGCTCCCGGACCTCGCTCTGGCGTCGATTCCAAGGCTCGTCCCCGACTCGAGGATAATCACAGGAGGAGGTTTGGGTAATTTGTCCGGTGATATGTCAGAATCGTATGACTTCGAGTACTCCATTTCATTGAGGACTGTATCGGGCAAGCCAATCAGGATTCTTTCAAATTTGACGCCTGAGTTTATCCCAATAGCTCTGGATATGAACACCAATGATGAGAGGCTTTCTGGAAGCTTTAAGATAGAATCATTTCCGGTTAAGTTGTTTTCGCGCTCAGCGAATCTCGATTATCTGGATATAGAGTTGGCCGATCCATCTGAAAAGAGCGTTGTCAAAGGAAAATTTGTCATTCCATACATAGATATGAAAATTCTGGTCGAGATTGCCGGGACCATTGAGCAGCCTTCGATAGTCCTTGCGTCTGAGCCGCCTATGTCTGAAGGGGACATACTATCGATGCTTTTGTACGGAGAGCCTCTAAACGATCTGGATAGCGATAACGCATCATCTGTGAGCAACACAAACATGGCTATAGCTGAAAGGTCGATG
Organism: Myxococcales bacterium; assembly: GCA_012513515.1. NCBI lineage: Bacteria > Pseudomonadati > Myxococcota > Myxococcia > Myxococcales > Myxococcales bacterium. The sequence goes on from JAAZCA010000036.1 coordinate 14,369, forward strand.
GCCCTTACCAGCTTTTTACTTCTTGCATCAACACCGATTCAAAGCGTTGCTTATAATCCCGACACCAAAACTTTTTCAGCAAGGGTTAGGCTCGCCAACAAAACCTCCCTGACTGTGGGCTCCAGCGGAGATCAGAAAGAAGTTGGAATCAAACAAAGGCTTGGTAAGGGCTGGAGTATAACGACTAACCTAGAAAAACACGACACCTCGCCAGGCGCGGCCTCCGCTTACATAGAGTGGAGCAAGAGATACTGATCTTTGTCATCCGTAAGGATATCGGCTCCAGAGTTAAGTTGCCACGTTAGACAGAGGTAATATTAAGAAATCAAGATGCGATCATACGGCTTTGATCTTCGAGCAGATTTCATTCGGACGGGCTGAAATCTACAAGATTCAAGAGGAAGAGGAGGCAAGAGATCGGGCGGGGAGATGACAGCCGTGCAGTCATTCCCGCATGTCTTCAGCGGGCCTGCTTTTTCAGCCAGTTCCAGCTTTTATCTATGTATTGCTGATAGGACTCGATCTGCTCTTGTGTCATGTGGCGGAAGCGCCCTTGCATCGAGAGATAATCCTGAACCGGAATTCCCTTTGGTTCTATGTTGATCGTGTATTTTTCACCATTTTCAACTTCGAATATGGGAAAGACCTTTGAATCGACGGCCTTTCTCATTACCTCGATGGATTTTTCCGAATCGATTTTCCATCCTGCGGTGCATGAGGCCAGTATGTGAATGAACCGGAACCCCTTTATCTTTTTGGCCTTTTCAAACTTGGCCATGAGGTCGTGAGGAAATGCTGGCGAGGTCGTAGCCAGGTAAGGTATGCCGTGCGATGCCATTATCCTATCGATGTTTTTCTTAGGCGTCATCTTCGGAAAATCAACAGGCGTCGTGGTGGTCCACGTGAATTCCGGTGTTGCTCCGGACTGCTGAATGCCGGTATTCATATACGCCTCATTGTCGTAACAGACGTAGATTACATCCTCGTTTCTTTCGGCTGCTGAAGAGAGGGATTGAAGGCCGATGTCGAATGTTCCTCCGTCTCCAGCCCAACCCATGATTTGGGTTGTTTTATTTTCCTTTATGTCGAGCGCCGCACGGATTCCGGAGAGCACTGCGCCAGTCGTTTCGAAGGCCGTATGCATGAGCGGGACCTTCATGTTTGAGTAGGGAAATGGCCCTGGGATCACAGCCCAGCAGCAGGCTGGAATTACCACGATGGTGTCTGGCCCGAGAGATTTGAGAGCGAGTCTCATCGCTATCGCGGCGCCGCATCCGGGGCATGCCAGATGGCCGCTCGTCATCATTTCCGACTGTTCGTAACTCTGTTTGGACTCACCCTGTTTGAAAAGATGTGGATCTGTTCGCATTATAACCCTCTTCTATTTTTTGAGACCTATCCAAATGTCTTCGGATGGGTGATCTGCTGCTTTCGTTTTGTTATAAACTTCGATGATGGATTCCGGCGTTACATCTCTTCCTCCAAGGCCTATATGGAAGGTGAAGATATCCGGAGCCTGCGCGATGTCGTAGAAAGCGGACTTGATTTCGCTGCTCCATATTCCGCCGCAGCCATGGCTGATATTTCTGTCCAGAACGGCTATCTTTTTTATTTTCCTGCCGCCCGAGATGTTTCCAGCCGCCTCACGTAACGCATCGAACGGGAATGGGCGGAACATTCGAATTTTACAGATGCCAACCTTTTCTCCACGTTCGCGGAGTTGTTTTACAGCGACGCGAGCGGTGGACGTCATCGATCCGCTGGTGAGGAACACTATTTCAGCATCATCGGCATCTATCATTTCCACGATGTCATTCGGCCTTCCAAATTTCTTTTCGAAATTTTTGGCGATATCGTTATATGTGTTTATCGCTTCACGGTGGGCCTTTTCCATTATATAGCGGAACTCCATATAGTTGTCAGGCGCGCAAAGCGGGTTGAAGGTCATTGGCGCGCTCGTGTCGAGCTTATATTTCGGCTTGAATGGAGGAAGGAACTTATCGACCTCGCTGATGTCGGGAATCTCAACCGGTTCGTAGGTATGGGAGAGTATGAACGAATCGTAGACCACCATGACCGGAAGATAGATCGTTTCCGCGAGCCTGAAGGCCATCAGTATGGTGTCGATGACTTCCTGATTCGTTTCACAGTATAGCTGTATCCAACCGGTGTCGCGCTGTGCAAGCGAGTCGGTCTGGTCGCTCCAGATGCTCCAGCCAGGGGCCATCGCACGGTTGACGTTGCAAAGCACTACCGGGAGCCTCCCATACGCGGCCCAGAATAAAAGCTCGTGCATTAAAGCCAGCCCTTGCGACGATGTTGCGGTAAATGCCCTTGCTCCGGCCTGCGAAGCCGCTATAGTAGCGGCCATTGCCGAATGCTCGGATTCCACTTTTATAAACTTGGCGTTGAGCTCCCCTTTTGCGCACATCTCCGAAAGCTCCTCGACTATCTGCGTCTGCGGTGTGATTGGATATGCGGATATTACCTCTGTTCTGGCAAGCTTCACTCCGTAGGAGGTAGCGTGATTTCCCATTAGGACTTCTTTTTTTGACATTTCAAACCTTCCTTCCGATGGACGTTCAAAATTCGGTTGGTTCTTCGGTCATCCTCATTGCTGCGCGCGGGCATTCGTGGGAACAAAGACCGCATCCCTTGCAGTAGTAGAGGTCTATCTCGAAACCGGAGCTTTTTTTGGCGATCGCCAAGTCGGGGCAGTATATGTAGCAGTTATCGCACTCCGTGCATCTGCCACAGTGAAAACATCTTGAGAGTTCCGATGATTTTATATCTTCCGCTGGCGAAGCGTGAACCTCTGTGAACGGGTCGCCTGAGAATCTTTTTTCCAAGGGCAGAGATGGTTTTTCCGCAGGAGTTGAGTGCGTGAAATAGGCGCTGTTGAGGTCGGTAAATCGTACGATCTCGCCCAGCATCTCTGTCTTAGAATCCGTTGACGCATTGTGAACTTTGCCCGTTCTGTGTTCCAGATATTTCGACATCAGAGGCGTGGACGTGCCAGGGATGGTTATCCTTGGAATGATGTCGGCTGGGTTTTCTCCTCGTAGAATGCAATCTATGGCTATGGCGCTGCGTTTGCCATCGCCGAGGGCGTCGACGACAGTACGGGAGCCTGCTGTTATATCTCCGCCAGCGAACATCCCCTTCAAGGAGGTCTTGCCAAACTCATCCGCTACCAGAGAACCATCTTTTATATGTATTGCGGCAGGGATGATCCTGTTTTCTATCTCCTCCCCTATGGCGGAGAAGATGGCGTCAGCATCGAACATCATTTCTGAACCTTCGATTGGAACGGGGCGGCGTCTTCCGGACTCGTCGGGATCTCCAAGCTTCATGCGCAGGCATTCAAGCCCTTTTGCCTTTCCGGATTTTACTATGACTCTCTTTGGAGCCATGAGTATCTCTATACGGACCCCCTCGTCGAGGGCTGCCTGGATCTCTTCCTGAGATGCAGGCATTTCCGCAACGGATCTGCGGTAGATCACCGTAACTTCTGCGCCGAGCCTCTTCGCAGTTCTTGCAGTGTCGATTGCGGTATTTCCTCCGCCAACCACCAAGACCTTGCTTCCTATGTTTATCTTCTTGCTGTGTTCTATGGATTTGAGGAAGTTGAGTCCGGATGTCACGCCCTCGCTCTTTTCGTCAGAAACTCCCATCGGACGGGATTTGTGCGCCCCTGTGGCGACGAAGGTTGCGTCGTATTCACGCACGATCTCCTCCAGGTGTGCAGCGTCCTTTATTTCTTGGCCAAGTTTGAATTCTACTCCCATCCTCTTCAGCGAGTCGATCTCCCTGTCGATTACTCTTCTTGGAAGGCGGTAGGATGGAATGCCATAGCGAAGCATTCCACCCGCCATTTTTTCCCTGTCATAGACGACCGCTTTATGGCCGAGCCTGGTGATGTGGTAAGCGAATGCCAGCCCCGCCGGGCCGGCTCCAACAGCAGCAACTTTTTTGCCGCTTTTTGCCGCAAATGGTTCCGGCGTTGGAATTTTATCTCCTATCGCATCGCCGAGGGCTCTTTCGAGCATGTTGATGTTGACCGCGCCACCCATCTCGCACCTGTTGCAGCCTTCCATGCACGGATGAAAGCAGACGCGCCCCATTATAGCTGGAAATGGATTTTCCAATGTTGCCGCCTGCCACGCCTTTTCGACTTCGCCATCTTGCATGAACCTTATCCAGCGCTCTATGTCGTTTCCGGTGGGACATGATGCTTGGCAAGCCGGAATTTTTTCAACGTAGCTTGGGCGAAGGTAGCGCCATGACCCAGTCTCGTTCCACTCCATCGTGGCCGAGCAGATGTCAAAATATGGCATCTCTTTTTCGCTGTTGAAGATTACAGGTTTTGGTTTGTTTTCTGTGCTGTTCATCTTTTCACCTGTGGTTCACTTAGTGTTCGCTTGAAAAAAGAACTTCGTCATAAGCTTCCATGGCGGCCTTAATGTTGGCGTCTGGTTTTATTGGAACGCCTTTTCTTATCGCATTGGAGATAGAATCCATCGAGCATATGCCGGTTATTCTGCAAAATGCCCCAAGAATTGCGGTATTCACTATCGGGCTGGTCTGTGATCCGAGCCTGTTTCGCGCAGCTATGCCGCTTGCATCGACGCAGGCGATTTTGAATTCTGACATCTGGGCGGATGCCTTCAGCTCTTCAGGGGATTTTTTTGAATTGATGAGAACCCAGCCTTCTTTTTTGAATCCCTTGAAGGTGGCCGGATTTTTTAAGAGCGTCGAGTCGAGTATGATGAGGTGGTCTGGGGTGTATATCTGACTTCTCAGGTCTATTTTTTCTTTGTCTATTCGAACGAATGCGGCCACGGGAGCTCCGCGTCTTTCAACTCCGAATGTTGGGAATGCCTGAACGAAGTTTCCTTCCGAAAAAATGGCAGTGGCCAGGATCTTTCCGCCGATCACAGCTCCTTGGCCGCCACGTCCGTGAAAGCGAATCTCGATCATAGCTCCTCCGCAGCTGAATTAAAACGCACCCCTTCATATAACATGGGGATATCTTGTCAAATGGGATATTGGCTGCGGCCGACCGCGTTGCTAGCCTTTAAATGACGTCTGGAGGGTGTTTAGCGTGTTTTGTGCATTCTTCCGGATCGCTGTGGACCATGAGTCTAGAGTTGGGTATCTTAGCGCGTATTTCGGATATTATAATTTCTGTCAGATCGTGTGCTTCACGAAATGAAAGTTCATTTTCAAGCTCCAGATGGAACTCTATGAATTTCTCTCCGCCGACCCATCTCGTACGAAGATTGTGGTAACCTTTGGCCATCGGCCTGTGGGCGCGGATTGTCTCTCCGATCAAATCTAGAAATTCCCTGGGAAGCGTTCTGTCCATCAACTGGGATATGGCGCTATGTCCTATTCTCGCTGCGGATATTATTATGTAGAGCGATATGAGTATCGATATTATCGGATCGGCATTTTTTACGTGCCACCATTTTTCAAGCCCCAGCGCAACTATGACTCCGGAGTTGGTCCATATATCCGATGTGAAATTGAGCGCCGATGCCTCGAATGCCGTGGAATTGAATATTCTCCCGGCTTTTTTCATGCTGGCTGAAAGAAAGATGCTGAATATAACCGAGGCCAGCATGATCCCCAGCGCCAAGCCTTCTTCTTTGAGTGAATAGCCGAGCGCGATTCTCCTCAAGGCCTGATAGACGAGAAAGCTGGCGGAGACCATTATGAGAACTGCTTGCACGAGCCCGGCTATCGCTTCAGCCTTCGCATGTCCGAATGGATGATTTTCATCGGCCGGCTTTTCAGATGCCGATACCGCAAAAGCGGTTATCGACGATGAGAATACGTCCATCAGCGAGTCGAGTGCGCTGGCAAGGACGCTGATGGACATGGTGGCGAAGCCTATTGCCCCCTTCACGATTGCGAGAAACAAAGGGATGACTATGGCGACAAGAGCTGTTCTTTTTTTCTGCATCGTCTAAGCCCATCCCCTCTTTCAGCGCAGCGAAGCTATTGATTTTGCATAGTCGTTGGATTCGAAGATGGCCGACCCCGCTACTATTATGTCCGCGCCAGCGCTAAGAACCCTGTTAACCGTGTTGGAATTTACTCCGCCGTCAACTTCGACTGGTATTGATGCCCCCATCTCTTTCAGCCGTTTTTTGATGATGGAGATTTTTTCCACCGAATCGTATATCATTTTCTGCCCGCCAAAGCCCGGGTTTACGGTCATTATAAGCACGAAGTCGGCGAGTTCGAGATATGGAAAAATCTTTTCGACAGGAGTAGGAGGGTTGATTACGATACCCGCCTTGCATTCCAGTTTTCTTATGTCCGGGAGAAGGTTTCGCAAATCTGAAGTTTCGACGTGAACCGATATCCAGTCAGCCCCTGCCTTTGCAAAGGCCGCTATGTATTTTTCGGGTTCTTCTATCATAAGATGGCAATCCAACGGAAGCCTTGTCGTCTTGCGTATTCCCTTCACCACCAGAGGGCCTATCGTTATATTTGGGACGAAGTGACCATCCATGACGTCAATATGTATGACATCAGCCCCGGCGCGTTCGACCGCTGAAATTTCTTCGCCTAGCTTTGCAAAATCGGCTGAAAGTATAGAGGGTGCAATCATGGTTTTCATTTTAAGATAGTTCCTTTCTTGACTTTGTAGCCGCGTAAAAAATCCTGAGCCGGCATCTTCTTTTTTCCCTCGAGCTGTACCTCGATGAGATATAAAACTCCGCTTCCGCATTTGACTGCGAGAGCTCCGTCCGTTTCGATTATCTCTCCGGGCGCTGCGTCGAAATCCAGATCCGTAAGGGCGGCTTCATGAATGCGAAGTGATTTGCCTCCCAGATGTGTAAATGCCCCCGGCCAGGGCTTGAACCCCCTTACCCTGTTGTATATATCTTTGGCGCGCATCGACCAGTCTATCAGTCCGTCTTCCTTTCTGATCATTGGCGCATATGTTGCCTTGGTATGGTCTTGATTGCGCGGTCTTATCCTGCCGGACTCTATCTGGGATATCGTTTCAACGAGGAGGTTAGATCCCATCTGCGCCAGCCTGTCGTGAAGCATCGGTGCGTCTTCGACGTCGTCGATGTCGGTTTTGCAGGACAACAGTATTTCACCGGCATCCATCTCTTCGTTGATCCTCATTGTTGTGACGCCAGTCTCAGTTTCACCGTTGATTATAGCCCAGTTTATCGGGGCAGCTCCCCTGTATTTGGGCAGCAATGAAGAGTGCACATTAACGCATCCGAATTTGGGTATCTCGATGAGCTCGATCGGCAGAATTTTGCCGTACGCAACTATCGCGATAAGATCCGGCGCTCTTTCTTTAAAGTGTGAAATAACCTCGGGCTTCTTTACGCTCTTTGGCTGATAGAGTTGAAGATTCATCTTCCGCGCCTTCGCTGCTATCGGACATGGGGTTATCTCTCGCCCACGGCCTGCTGGTTTATCAGGCTGGGTGACAACCTCTGCGATCTCATGTTCGGCCTCGGCGAGCGCCATAAGTGAAGGAACCGCGAATGCCGCAGAGCCCATGAAGATGATTTTCATCTAGAATGAAATCCCTTCCTTTTTCTTCTTTTCGATTTTTTTCAGGTACATATCCTGTTTGAGTCCGCTGGCGCAATCGATGATGAGCTTGCCGTCTAAATGGTCTATCTCATGCTGTACTGCGATGGAGAGAAGCTCTTTGCAATCGAGTGTCTTTCTTATGCCGTTTTCATCGAGATATCGAAGGGTAACCCGGGCGCTTCTCTTCATCTTTATCCTGAAATCGGGGACGGAGAGGCATCCCTCTTCCCATTCGATCTGACCCTCTCTGTCGGTTATTTCCGGATTTACAATTTTCAGAACGCCGTATTTTTTTTCGGACGCCTCCGAATCTATGTCTATCACGATAACCCTGAGGCTTACCGCTACCTGAGGGGCGGCCAGACCGACTCCCCCATCGGCGTACATGGTCTCGACCATGTCAGCTAGGAGGGTACGGATTTCATCATCAACCTCTAAAACCGGTTTGGCAACCTTGCGCAGGATTGGATTAGGGTGTGTTATGATTTTTCGTATCATGGCGATAGCTATACATAAATCGCCCACTGCGGGCAAGTGTTAGAGCCGGCCCGGCTGGTTTCCCATTCCTCGTAATGATCTTCTTTTGATATAAAAAATACTCCGCGATCCATTGTGTACTGTATAAATATTATGGACAGGGCTACCGCTGCGGTTGAGTTTACCTTTATGAATTTCTTGCAGCAAAATCCGATGCTGCAGGTCTTTAGCATCAGGTGAGTTGAAGGAAACAGCGCGATGACTTCGGGAGAGAGCGTCTAGCGCGTCTTCATCATGAACATAATCCCCCATTTTGATTGGTGGGCTTTTATGGCTGTAGGTCGAAATCTGATCGATCTGTTTGAACACCGGATAACAAAGAGCCCTTCAACACTATTGCTGAAGGGCCCAAAAAGGGGGGGCAGTCAAATTTTTAACCTCTACATCTTTCAGCCCATGCAAACGCTGCTTCCACAGTAATTATCGGTTGCGCGGATGCCCAAGTTGCTTTGGGTGAAAAAAAAGTGCGCAGTCGCGTATATTTTTGCGCCTGACAAAAAGATCAATAATATTAGATAGTTATAAAAGATTGAGGGGGTCTACATCTATGCCGAACCGGACGTTTCCGGGCAGTGAGCTCTCAATTTTCGGTCGCGCGTTTTTCAGCAATGAGGAAAGGGCTGATGCAGATGGCGCTTTTAAGAGCATCTGCCAGCGATATCGTCCCCGCAGCTTTTCTATGATGGCGGGGGCGGGCCCGAGCAGTTTGATTCCGCTTTCAGAACGGCTTTCCAGAAGCATCTTCTTTATTATCTCCGCGGCAGTCTCGGCGGCCATCCGGGCCTTCTTTTTTTCGGTGGAAGATATTCTTATGTTCGCCAGACGCGTGAAAGGGGGATAGCCGCTCTCAATTCTCTGGGCGATCTCGGCTTCGGCGAATGATGCGCAGTCGTGATTCTTTGCGGAAACCAGGCTCAGGTGCGATGGCTGTCTTGTTTGGATTATTACCCTGCCGGGGCGATTTCTTCTTCCCGCGCGGCCGGCGACCTGCGTGAGAAGCTGGAATGTTCTCTCGGCGGACCGAAAATCTGGTATAGACAAGGAAAGGTCGGCAGAGATTACGCCCACGAGAGTCACATCGGGGAAATCGTGCCCCTTCGTGATCATCTGTGTTCCTATGAGTACGTCGATTTTTCCGCTACGCATGTCATTCAAGATTTTTCTTCGCGTCGATGAGCGCATCACCGTGTCGCTGTCCAGCCTGGCTACTTTTGCTGAAGGGAAAAAATCCGTTATCTCCGCCTCTATGCGCTCCGTTCCGAAGCCTATAGGTGATATCTGGTCGGACCCGCATACGGAGCAGGTGTTTGGGGCGTCTATGCTATAGCCGCAGTAATGGCAATTTAATTTTTCCTTTTTTCCTGAATTTCCGTGAAGCGCCAGTGATATGTCGCAGTTAGGGCATTTGATCACTTCGCCGCAGCCTGCGCACTGTATGAGGCTTGCGAAACCCCGTCTTCCGACAAAGAGCATTGTCTGCTCTCCGGAGTTCAATGTCTTTTCTATTGCGTCATAGAGCTCTGGGGAGAGGGCGCAGAGTTCGCGCTTCTTGCGATTCCCTTCACTTTTGTTGCGATCTTCTCTTTTCTGTTTAGCTCTCATGTCGACGATGGTGATCTCTGGGAGTCTGGAGAAGTTTGCACGGCTATTCATCTCGAGTTTGGAATACTTTCCCGCCTTTACATTATAGAGGCTTTCCAAGGATGGCGTGGCGCTTCCCAGTATCGCCACAGCCCCTTCCAGCTTTGCGCGCATAACTGCTGCGTCGCGCGCGTTGTATTGAAAGCCGTCGTCCTGTTTGAATGATGGGTCGTGCTCCTCGTCGACGACTATCACTCCGAGTCTTTCAAGGGGAGCGAAGAGCGCTGAACGAGTTCCGATGACGACCTTGGCTTTTCCGTCTCTTATGCGCAGCCACTGCTCGTGCCTTTGTGCGTCGGTGAGCCCGGAATGGTACACGGCAACATCATCCTTGAATTTTGCGACGGCTCTGGAAGTCAACTGCGGAGTCAACCCTATTTCCGGGACCAGCAGGAGAGCGGTCCTCCCTTTAGAGACCATCTCTCCAAAGATTTCCAAATAGACCTCTGTCTTGCCGCTTCCTGTTATTCCGTGAAGGAGGAATACCCTAGATTCCCCATCAGAAGATGATCTTATTATCTCGGCAGAGGCGGCCGCCTGCTCACGATTTAGCGTGGAGATGCCGCCCTCGGGCCTTATCTCATGTGGGGAGGAGGCGCGTGTCGTCTTCGGCGAATTGCTTTTGAGCATCCTGGATGGAAGTGCGCATCTCACTACTTCCCCTATCGGAGCGCAGTAGTATGAAGACATCCATTCTGCGAGTTTGAGCATAGCCGTCGAAAATGACGGTTTCTGATCCAGTACGGATGATATTTTTTTGATCTTGGCAGGGGGAATGCCGGGGGTTGGGTCGTCCGATGTAGCAAAGCAAAGCCCTATCCTTTTTTTTCCTCTGAATTCGACCTCGACTCTCATTCCAGGGGAGATATTTTGAGCGTCGTCGAAGGAGTAGGTGAATAGCTTGAAGACCGGCGATTGTATGGCTATGTCCGCGTATTTCATCGCTATACCGGTCTATATCATCGCCGGATTGTTCGCAAGGGCTTGATATCGTCGTGCCTGGCGTGTAGGTTAATTGCACGAAAGGGGGTTTTATGGGATCCAGGAAAAAGGTGGCTGTGATTTTAGCAGGTTGTGGCAGGCTCGATGGCACTGAAATAAGCGAGGCGGTGTGTACGCTGCTTTCGATAGACCTCCTGGGGGCTGAAGCCGTATGTGCTGCGCCTCGAGGTGAATTTGAAGTGATACACCCCATTTCAGATAATCCCATGGGCGAGAAGAGGGAAATGCTTTTGGAAAGCGCTAGGATATCTAGGGGAAAAATTTCTGACATTGAAGCTCTAAATCCGGAAAAGATCGATGCAGCTGTGATTCCAGGGGGAAGAGGGATCGGCATCAACCTCTGTAATCTGAATGTAAAAGGCGCCTCCTGCGATATGAATCCCGGGTTTCAGAAGTTTTTGACGGAGATGCACAAAATGGGCAAACCTCTTTGCGGAATATGCCTTGGCACGGTAATTCTTGCGAGATCGCTGCATTTGATGGGAATAACAGCCGGGATAACTACAGGCGGAAAGGGTTTTTTTGCCAAGATGGTGGAATCCATGGGTCATACCCATATAGAGTGCAGCCCAAGTTCATGCGTATCCGATGACAAGTCGAGGATCGTGACCACCCCTGCATTCATGAACGCTTCTTCGTTGTCCGAGACGTGGCTCGGAATCCAGAAAGCTGTTTCAGCGCTGATGGAGTTTGCACGGTGAAAATCAAGATTATCAGCATTGGCAAGATCAAATCGAAGCCGGTTACCGAATTGGTCTCGGATTATTTTTCGAGGTTAAAACATTACCATAATGCAAGTTTGAATTCTTTCAGGGACGATTTCTATGCGCTCGGCGAGATATCATCATCGGATTATCTGGTAGTCATGGATGAGCATGGGAAAAAATTAAGCTCCGTCGGTCTCGCCGAATTTATCGAGTCGAGGGCGAATGCATCCACAAAAAACCTCTGCTTTTTCATAGGAGGTCCGGATGGAGTTTCCGATGAGGTGAAGTTCAGGGCAAATTTAATCCTCTCCCTTTCCGATATGACTTTTCCACATGAACTTGCGCAGGCTATGCTTCTCGAGCAGCTCTATCGTGCAAGTTCGATAAACCGGAATGAACCTTATCATAGAACTTGAGGCATCAGAGAATATGGATTCACTTCGCATATCGGAAATTTTTCACGAGATGGCGGTTTTCTCTGAATTGCTGGAGGAGAGCCCGTTCAAGTCGCGCGCATACGAAAAGGCCGCCAGGATAATAGAAAACCTTGGCGACGAGATATTGGAGATCGCTCAAAGGGGCGAGCTCACGAAAGTAGATGGAATAGGCGAAAAGATCGCTTCCAAAATAAAAGAAATTATAGAGACAGGAGAGCTGGAGAGCCGCAATAAGATGCTCTTGTCGATTCCCGATGGAGTCCTTGAGATGCTAAAGATCCCCAGTTTGGGACCTAAACGGGTGAGGGGCCTTTGGAAGGATTACGGCATATCCTCGGTCGCATCTCTCAAGCTCGTCTGCGATCGACACGGCCTTGCAAAGATACCAGGATACGGGGCAAAAATGGAGCGCAATATCCTCGCAGGAATTGCGATGCTCAGGAAAAATGCGGGCAAGTGGCTTCTTTCAGAGGCGTGGGAGTTTGCATCCGATATAGCCAAGTCGATAGGTTCTTGGGATGAGGTCGAATCGGTAAAAGTGGCCGGAAGCCTGAGGAGGCGCAAGGAACTCGTGAAAGATGTCGATCTCGTCGTAGCAACGCAAAATCCTAAAGCGGTGATGAAAAAATTTGTTTCACTTCCTTTCGTCGAAAGAGTTATACAGCATGGCGATACTAAATCTGAGGTGATCCTCGATTCAGGAATTCAGTGTGATCTCAGGGCTGTTTCTCCTTCGGAGTATCCTTTTGCGCTTCATCACTTCACTGGTTCTAAGGAACACAACTTAAAAATGAGATCCATTGCCAAAGATTCTGGCATGAAACTGAATGAGTACGGAATTTTCAAGGGCAGCTCAAAGAAGGCTCTTCCGTGCAAGGACGAGGCTGAGATATTTAAAACGCTGAGCCTTGATTATATACCTCCAGAACTGAGAGAAGACATGGGGGAAATAGAGGCCGCTTCCCACGGCGCGCTTCCAAAACTGATAGAGGAGGACGACCTGAAAGGGGTCCTGCATGTTCACAGCAACTATTCCGACGGCGTAAATTCTATATCCGAACTGAAATATGAAAGCGAAAGGCTAGGGTATGAATATCTACTGATCTGTGATCACAGCAAATCCCTTGCCATAGCCAATGGCATGGATGAAAAAGATGTTGTCAGGCAGCACCAGGAAATAGACAGGCTCAATATGGGGAAGGGTGGATGCAGAGTTTTAAAAGGGATCGAGGCAGATATTCTCGGTGATGGCTCGGTTGATTTCGATGGAGATATGTTATCTGCGTTCGACATCGTCATCGCTTCGGTGCACAGCAAATTCAAGATGGATAAAACTGAAATGACGGATCGAATAATAAGGGCGATAGAAAATCCCGACGTCGATATCATAGGGCATCCTAGCGGAAGACTTCTACTATCGAGGGAGCCGTATCAAATAGATACCAGGAAAATAATAGACGCAGCATCCGCTAACGGAAAGGCGATTGAAATAAATAGCCACCCGCAGAGGTTGGATCTCGACTGGAGATGGATTATGTATGCGCGAAAAAAGAAGGTTAAGCTTGCGATAGGTGTAGATGCCCATGACACTTTCGGTCTTTCTCTCGCCAAGTACGGCATATGGATTGCCAGGAAGGGGTGGCTTGAGAAGGATGACGTCATCAACTCGATGGCCATAAAGGACTTTTTGAAACGGTATTCAATAAAATAGACGAGTCTTCTTGACAGGATATGCTGCCGGCTATAGCTTCACGCGATATTTTTTGAAGGAGGATCGATGGCAAATCGTGACGGTAAATTTTTTGAAAATTCAAAGGGGTGTTACTACGTCGATTCACAATGTATAGGCTGCAATATGTGCGTTGAAACGGCGTCCGGAAATTTCATCATGCATGAAAGCGGCAGCTATGCTTATGTAAATAAACAGCCAACCAGCGCCGAGGAAGAAAAACTTTGTGCGGAGGCTGTGAGATCATGCCCGGTCGAAGCTATAGGAGATGATGGCGAAGGATATTGAAAGGGTGTCGGCTTGGCGGTATTTGAAATATCGTTCTTATTCTTATTCTTATTTTTTACGTTTCGTTCTTTTGTATTTGGGAAGATTTATCCCCTTCATAAAGAAGGGGCTTGGCTCTGCGATTTCAAGCGCCGGTTTTTTTGATGCCGGAATTGAAAGGGTCGTCTCATTTTTTGGCTCTATAGCGAATTTTCTGAGCATTTCCAGAAAAGACGGTTCGTTTTGAATTTTAAAAAAGTCATCGCTGACGAATATCCACTCTGATGTCTTTTCAGGATCGATCTCATATGCTCTCTGGAGATTTCTCACCGCTTCATCTACGTTTCCGAGTGCGGCGTTGTAAGCGGCCGCGTGTTCAGCCGCGGCGAAATCTCCAAACGTCGCCGCCTGCTCGACCTTTTCGAATATTTTCGATGCTTTTTTGAGATCCCCTGATGCTGCGAAAAGAGCTGCTTCGAGAAGTTTACACTGATCTTTTTGCATTCCCTTTGCTACCCTGCTGGCCTTGGTGTAATTTTTTTTTGCCTCGCTTAAAAATTTATCGCTGCTTACGCCCTCAGCGAGCAGAAAAAGATAGAGATTGTGATATGCAGTTGCTGCCCTGCGATAAGCGTTATATGCGTTGGACTTGGAAGGTTTTTCCGAAGCCTCCATGTACAGAACCTTGGATATTTCACCTTGAATGTATTTGACCTTCATTCCCTGGGGCGATTCTGCAAGTTTGACGGAGGCCCCCTGAAGATCGCCTGCAGCTATCAGTTCTATCGTTTCCTGCGAAATTGTGTGCTGGTTTTTTCCTTCAGCCGACGCATCGCCAACAGATATGCAGGCGATGATTATAAAGATGGGCAAAGATATCCTTTTGATCATTCGCTACTCCGATGAAATTGCGAAGGCCGAGTAATCGCAGCCGGATGGTTTGTGCACTGCGTTTCCGTCCGTCAATATGGCTATCCCGGAAGGTTTTTTGTTCGGAGGTGACCCAAAAAGTTTTTTGTAATCCTCTATGACATCCACCTTTTCGGTTTTCCACGAGTTTGTCTTTTTCAGACCGCTTTCCAAAACCTTTATTTTAAGTTTTCCATCTCTTCTCGTGACGGTTTTCCCGATAGGCAGCTCGGTGCTCCATACGTACTTTATGGCGTTTCCGGTGTATTGTCCGAATATGACGTAGACGCCGCAAGCACTGTCGTTTGTGGCGTCATTCGATTCATTGGCGCCATCCGGCAATTTTGTGGGACGCCAATTCCATGAAAGTTTCGGGTAAGTCTCAGTCTTCCAGTTGAAATTCAAAAATATTTGCTGCGATAGATCGGATGAGTCGTAAGCTCTAATATATCTGACCCCATCCTCTTCGGCGATTTTATAGACCTGGGCCGCCTTGGATCTCTGAAGCGGCCAGGTTCTCCATCTCTTCGGGATGTTGCCTGGAGCGGTTCCGGAAAAATCATCCAGCAGTATCGACCTCCCCTGCGAGTTAATCGTCCCTTCAATCGCAAAAATTGCCACGGCAACCAAAATAATGACTGTCAGTTTTTTCATGGTGCGGATATTCCGCTATTGGGGCACGTCTGTCAATGTTCCTCCATCCTTTGGATGAGTTCTAAAAAATCATCTGCAAGAGGGGATTCATAGCTCTCCAAAAGAAGTGATTTCGGATGTATTATGGCTACCCTGAAGGAGTGCAGCAGATGCCTCCTAGGCTTTAGCGTGTCGAGATCTTTCAGCGAACTGTTCATGTACAGGTCGTCCCCTGAAATGGGGTGGCCGATGCTGGCCATGTGAGCTCTTATCTGATGTCGCACCCCGGTCTTTATCGAAATTTCGCATAGAGTATAACTGGTGTTTTTTAGTTTGAAATTTCTCAGAGGTTTTACGGTAGTCGTTGCAGCCCTAGCCGCGAATTTTTCGGCCTCAGATTTAGAATTGCATACCAGCATCTTCTTTTTTTTGCGCGGATGGTGAGCGATTGGCTTGTTTAAAAGAATCTCATCTTCGATCGTTCCTATGCACAGCGCCAGATATACTTTGTCAAAATTTTCTGCGGCGGTGACATTCCTTCGCAGCATTTTGAGAGTGGCAGTATTCCTCGCCGCTATGATGAGCCCTGAAGTTTCGTTGTCGAGCCTTTGGATGAGTCCCGCCTCGAGTTTTCCCTGCGGCAGATCGGCTTGGGAGGGAAAATTGTCTAATATCCATGATGCCAGTGTCCCTTTTTCACCTGATTTCAGTGACACTGAGGGCATTCCGGGGGGCTTCGATATTACGATGATGAAGGCGTCATTATGAATTATCGACGGTTCGAGGATTTTTTTCATCTGGGGATGGCGTCCTTTTTGTCACACGGGAATGAGAGGCATTTCAACTAATCGATAATCCTTATAGAATTATTTCGAGAGCTAAGGTGTAAGTCTGTTGAGTAGCCTCGGGAAGGGGATGGTTTCGCGGATATGATGTGTGCCACATATCCATCCGACGAGACGCTCCAGCCCGTATCCGAATCCTGAATGTGGAACGCTTCCGAATTTGCGCAGGTCGAGATACCATTCGAATGCCTTCACCGGTAGGCCGTGTTCTTTGATTCTAGAAAGAAGCACTTCGTATTCATCTTCGCGCTGCGAGCCACCGATAATTTCTCCAAACCCTTCCGGGGCGAGCATGTCGGCGCAAAGGGCTAGATGTGGCTCGTTTGGATCGCGCTTCATGTAGAAGGCTTTTACCTCAGCCGGGTATTTTTCTATGAAGATAGGACGATCCATATCCTTGGTAAGAAGCGTTTCGTCATCCCCTCCCAGATCATCATTTTCTTTGATGTCGCTTCCCATAGAGCGCAGTTTTTTAACTGCGTCGGCGTGCGTCATCCTGTGAAAAGGGAGTTGAACCGATTCGAGCTTTGAGATGTCGCGTTCCAAAATGGCGAGCTCCTCTCGGCGATTCTCAAGGCATCTTTTGACGATGTGATATACGAGCTGTTCCTGAATCTCGAGGTTGTTTTTATGATCGCAGAATGCCATTTCGGCGTCCATCATCCAGAATTCGGTGAGATGCCTTCTGGTTTTACTCTTCTCCGCCCTGAAAACTGGTCCGAAGTCGAAAACCCTGCCGAGGCTCATGATCGCCGCCTCTAGATACAGCTGTCCGGATTGCGACAGATACGCCTTGCCGAGGTCGAAATATTTGACTTCGAAAAGTGTAGTGGTCCCTTCGCAGGCCGCAGGAGTTAGGATAGGCGAGTCGATCTTCGTGAAGCCGTTGTTAGCGAACCATTCATAGGTTCCGTTTATTACCTCGTTCCTGACCTTCTGAATCGCCCACTGTTTTTTGGAACGTAGCCACAGGTGTCGCACGTCGAGAAGAAAATCGGGGCCGTGTTCCTTTTTTCCGATGGGATACTCGGGAGCTATCTGCACGATTTCGATGTCAGAGATATGAAGCTCATATTCATCCTTTTTGGGATGCTTCGAAACTTTTCCGGTGATTATGGCGGAGCTCTCAAGGGTCAGATTGCGTGCGTCGTTCCAGGTTTTTTCCGAGACATCTGGGTGATGAACTATCCCCTGTACGAAACCGGATCCGTCGCGGATCTGCAAAAATGTAATTTTGCCTGAGCTCCTCAGATTATAGATCCAACCCTTGATGGTGACTGTACTGTCTATGTATCTTGAAATATCGCTGATGAAAATATCCATTTTTTCCTCACATCATCAGAAGGTTTCTCTCGATAACTTCCTCGATAAAATTTGAAACGCCGTTTTTAAATTCACGGTGTCCGTAGTATATGTTCGCTTTGAGAAAGCCGAGAGGATCGCCGGTGTCGAACTGCCTTCCCTCGTATTCGAACGCGACCATCTTCCCCTCTTTGGCTAGGGTGTTCATGCCGTCAGCCAGCTGAATCTCGTTGTTTTTACCCGGAGGGGTTTTTTCGAGAATCTTGAAAAGTTCGGATGGGAAGAGATATCTGCCAACGACCGAAAAATCGGACGGGGCATCTTCCGCCTTTGGTTTTTCGACGACTCCACTGGCGTAGTGATAAGCCCCTTCAGATTTCGCTATATCGTAAACTCCGTATAGGTGGATCTGGTTTCTAGGAGTGTGTTCGGTAGCGTTCACAGCGCAGCCGGTTTTGACGTATGCGTCGATCAACTGCTTGCAGCAAGGAACTTTGCTTTCTATTATGACGTCTGGAAGAATCACGATGAAGGGTTCGTCACCTACGGCTTCCTTAGCACAAAGTATCGCGTGGCCTAGCCCTTTTGGATTGATCTGCATCGTTGTCGTTATATTCACTTTTGAGAGAAGTGAATATAGCCCTGACAACATAGCCTCTTTACCCGCCTCCGCCAGCTTCCTGTCGTAGGAGGTCTTTTTGCTGAAAAATTCCTCGATCTGTTTTTTGTCGGGGGATGATACAAGGATGATCTCTTCTACCCCGGATGAGACCGCCTCCTCTACGACGATCTGAAGCGTGGGTTTGGTTCCTATGGGCAAAAGTTCCTTAGGTACCGATTTCGTGACGGGTAGAAATCTGGTTCCCATTCCGGCCACAGGGATTACGGCCTTGCGGACTTTGGTCATAATTCCTCCGGGATTGAATTTACTGCAAACTAGCACAGGTATTTTTGCTGTAAAGCGGTAAATTGACGCCAACTAGCTATCCATGAGGCACAGCGGGCGGCCGGTTTGAGGATCCTGCATAGTTCTAACCTCGGTTTGAAATGTGGCTGCCAGCCTGTCGGACCTTATGGTTTCTTGCGGAGGTCCATCGGAGATTATCCGGCCATCGCGCATAAGCAGTATTCTGGAGCAAAGCGCAGATGCGAAATTTATGTCGTGTGCTGCGATGATAACCGTCATGCCGAGTTGGTCTCTAAGTTTTGCGATCGTTTTTCTCAGTGCAGAAAGATGTCCTATGTCGAGAAATGTGGTCGGCTCGTCCATGATGAGCGCTTTGGGCTGCTGGGCGATAGCTCTTGCGAGAAAGACGCGTTGGCGTTCACCGCCGGAGAGTTCTGATATATCTCGATTTGCGAGCTCTTCACAGTTGACCATCTTCATGGCACCCAGAGCGGTTTCTATATCTAATTTCGATTCGAAACCAGTTGCCGGAATGTGAGGGGCCCTGCCCATTAATACCGTTTCGAGGGCTGTTATCGAATATGCTATTGAAGGGCTCTGTGCGACAAAGGCTATTTTTTTTGCGCGCTCGCGGCATGTCATTTTGCGATTCGGCTTTCCAAATAGGAGAATTTCACCTGATGATGGCTTCCTATTTCCGGCGATAAGCGAAAGCAGTGTGCTCTTCCCAGCTCCGTTAGGGCCGAGGACCCCCAGCAGTTCGCCGGGCGAGACCGCGAAGGAGACCGTATCTACTGCCATTCTGTTTCCGTAGCTGAATGATATTTCTCGTATATCGAATGCCGTCGTATTTTCAGGCATGGCTCTTCCCCATGTTTTTTCTGAGAAGTATCATGAACAGAGGTGCGCCTATAAGTGCCGTTATTACGCCGACTGGCAGCTCAGTGGCGTAGTCGGAGTTGGAAAGTATCGTTCTTGCGATAGTATCTGCCAAAACCAGAAATGCTGCGCCGGCGATTCCGGAGGCCGGGATCAATAGGCGGTTGTCGGCGCCAAGGGTCAGGCGGACTATGTGCGGCACGAAGAGCCCTACGAAACCTATGAGTCCGGATGCCGCAACGGCCGCCCCAACCATAACCGACGAACATACGAAGACCGCAGCGCGTATCCTGGAAGGATCGACTCCTACCGATCTCGCCTCGTCGTCTCCGAGCATAAGGATGTTCATTCTTCTTGCGAGAAGGGAAAGGATTATGAGCCCTGGAATTACCAGCGCCGCTGTTATCGCTACCAGCCCCAGCCCCATCTCTTCGAGATTTCCTATTAGGAGGAAGAGGATCTGATACGCCTCCTCCATGGTCACCATGGCGTTGATGAAGAGTATCAGCGCAAAGCAGAAGGCGTTGAAGATCACCCCGGTGAGCATCAGTTCGGTGGAGCGAAAGGAACTTCGCACCCTGGAAAACCACATGATTGCTATCATCGAGAGCATTGCGCCTAAAAATGCGGCTCCAGAGATCCATGCGAATGGAAGCCTGAAACCCAGTGCGGCGATGCTGCCTAGTGCAGCGCCTCCTGATACTCCTAGTATGAATGGGTCAGCCAGAGGATTTTTTAGAAGAGTTTGAAATGCTCCACCTGATGAAGCTAGAGCCATCCCGACGATGGCTGCAAGTAGGACCCTCGGGAGCCTCGCTCCCAACAGTATGTCGCTGCCAGCTCCGCCGAGAAGCGCTTCAAAGATATCTACCGATCCGCTGCCATGCGACAGGCCAAAATAAATCGCCGCGAGAAGCAGCACAGTAAGGATCGATATCGAAAACAAAAACTTCTTTTTTGTAAGGTACGATTTCATCTTTCTCCGTGTATAACCCTCGCCAGATTTTCCAGAGCGTCAGGTAGGCGTGGTCCGGGGCGAAAATCGTCAGCGTTCATTATGTATATCCTGCCGCGCTTGTACGCATCGCAATTTTTTATCTTGCTCCACGCCTCTTCCGGGGTGTGCGCCTCGCTTCCCATCGACAGGTCCACTATGAAATCCGGATTCGCTGTTAGTATATCTTCCACCCCTATTCTGGGGTAGGGCACAGAAGATTTCTTCGCGGCGTTTTCAACTCCTATAGATGAAAGGAGCGTGCCCATATACGAGATATCGCCAGCGGCTATGATGGGCCTTCTTCCCCATATTATGAATCCTTTTTTTTGGGGAGCGCTGCTCCACCTCTTTTTGAGTTCAATAAACTCCTTCTTTATTTGAAGCGCAACTGCATCGGCGGATTTTTTCATTCCTATAGTTGCGCCTATTGCCGAGATGGATGAAACGATTTCATCGGGAGTGCTGAATGAAAAAAAACTCGTTTTTATTCCGAGGCTTTCCATTTTTTCGAATGATCTTCTGCTGGAGTTTTCCTCCGAATTCAGGACGACATCCGGGCGCAGCGCGACTATTTTTTCGATCATAGGGCGGGTGTAGTCACCTACGATCTGCGGTCTATTTTCCAGAGCTTCCAGTTCGCAGTATTTCGTCGCCCCGACGATCATATCTCCGGCTCCTATCGCGATCAGTGTGTCAGTGATCACCGGCTTCAGCGATACGATTCGCTTCGGCATCTCGTCGTTCGAAAATAGGTTTTGCGAAGAGAGGGAAGCTATAATCACGAATGTGATTAACACCCCTTCCTTGATTTTCATTTCAGTTCATCCCTGAGAGATCAACCTCATATATAGCACCGCCCATCGATGCATCGGTCGCCGTTTGATATAATACTCCGTCAAATATCGTAGCGGGGCCGGGGTTTGCAGGGAGTTTTGTTTCTACGGTTCCATCCCATCCATCTTCGGCGGTGTTGAAAAAGATTACTTTGCCTGTGCTGCCAAAGAGGCCGAAATCCGATGCCGCTGCGACATTTCCGAAAATCTGCAGGGATGATATGAAACTTTCAACTTCGCCAAGCTCCAGTTTGAAAATCCTATCTCCGCTTTGTGCGTCAATCCCCGCCACCGCGTTCGAAGGCTTTTGCAGGCCTACGAGGATGGCTCCATCCTGCGATATTGGCATCTCAGGGCTTATTATTCCTGTGAGAGGTCTTCTATCGTCAGATGCCATCGTGTGCGATATTTTATCTCCAGAGGGGAATGAAAATATATCAACCGAAAGTTGCGTTTTTTGGTTGGGGTTAAATCCGTTTGAACAGAGAACAGCCAGCTTGTCTGAATCCATGGGTGCTACAGCGGTCGGGTTGATCCCTCCCGTGTAGTATGCAGTTGATGCGTCATGGACTACCGCTCCGAAACCATCGTATGGGAAGCAGATCAGAGTCCCTTCGTTGTGAGTGCTCTTTAATGGGTCCATGTCGATATGATCCATATTGGATGTCACGATGCAAACGTTGTCCTTTATAAGGGCAGCTCCCGAGGGCATGTTGGGTAGAAAAGCGAGAGGCTTTCCATTTTTATCGGCGATATATTCTTTCGAGAAAATGACTTCATCAGATATCTTTCGACTGACATCGTTTATCAGGACGAATCCATCAGGAGAGGATCTCGTTATAAGGTGATATCCGCCGGAAAGTATCACGTGGTTCGATGGGCGACCGTCGAACTCTTCGAACGATTTCCATGGGGAATTAACACCCCCTATCAGCGACCTTTCCTGCAGAGAACCCTTGGTTGTTTCGCAGGTGACAAATACCTTCTGTGACTCATCATCTATTCTGATGCTTGCAGGAAAACCGCATGGCAATTCGGAAAACAGATTTGCCATGGGTGGAGTTGGAGCTGCTGGTTTAGTTATCTCGGTTAATCCGTCTAAATAATCGATGATGTCGCCAAACGATATCTCTTTTGAAACTTCCGAAGTTTCCGCGTGGGTTACCAGTTCGTCTCTGATTTTGTCTGTCGGGTCCTGATGGTGAGACAGATCCATAGGTCGGTCAACGTCTGTGACAGCATCGACTTCCTTATCGATAACATCGTTTTTTACCGGGCGCGGTGCTGGTGAACATCCCCAAAGAAAACCTGCTGATAACATAACTCCTCCTTTTTAGTTTTGGATTTCTCCGTTTACGACCGATATGGCGTCGAGATCGAAGCCGGCTACCGGTTTTGATCCCGTGCTCTTGCGGTCTTTGATTTTTATGTAACGAGCCCGTGCGACTCCGATTTCCGACAGATCGAATGCATTGCCTCCCGCGAGGTCAGGATCGAAGGGGCTTATTCCGTTTTTGGAATTTGAATATACCGGCATCGATCCGGCGCATCCATCGTATGGGTAAGCGGATGTGTCGCATGGGAATGCCTTGAAATTTATTCCGTCTGCGCTGACTTCAACCGATGCCAGTTCAGCGAAGGGGGCGTTTTCATCCCCTCCGATATAGAATGCGTTTTCAAATATTATGAAATCAGCGCCGGGGCCGTCTACCGCGTGGCAATTGCCGAGGTCCAGCGTGATACTGCCGTTTTTGCCCAGGCTTAAAACATCCAGGCCTCCTGCGAGCGCGCCATTTCCCTGTGGCGGGCCAAGGACAATATCTGGAAATTTATCCTGCCCAAACCCCGCATCGTATCCGTATTTGACCGATCTGACTGCCTGTGCAAATCCCTGACAGGAATCTCCGTCATTTCCTTCCGGGGGGGGCGGAGGGTCGAAGCTTTCGCTATCCCCAGATTGTTCGTTCGGCAGATATCTCTTTGCAGGTGCATCGCTATAAACTGCCACGAGCGTCCCCGGATATCCGGTAAGGATGAAGAGATCGGGCCCTTCGTAGTCGATTCCTCTGGTGCCGGGGCGGACCGCGATCGGGCCTGCTCCGGTGTTTGCACCGGTGGGATTTTCCGTGGTTACTTCGGAGGAATAGCCTACAACTATCGGGTCCTTCACTTCAGGGTTTGCAATATCGGATATGTCGACCGGATAAACAGCGCTTTTTTCAAAGCTTGCTATGAAGATGTGGCTATTGTCCTGAGAGAGCTTTACATCCGTCATATAGTCGCTTTCATCCGTTATCATCAGCGGGTTATTTTTTCCTCTAAGGACGGAGATATTTATGAGGTCTATCTCATAGACTTCTCCAAACGCAGATGACCCGACAAATGCCAGAGATCCGTCTATGGTCACGGCCGCAGCATGAAATGATGCAGCAACCTGTCCAAGCGGGATGCTTCCGGTTATCTCCATCGTTTCCGGGTCGGCGATATCTATTACGGAATCGGTTGCAGGAACTGATTCCGCATTTATGATATTGATGACGCCGGAATTTGTTATTATCAATTCTTCTCCATTTCGCACCGAGAGCCCCGTTGGGTTAAATGCGCTCGTGACTATTATACCTGCGTCGATCATCGATCCGCCCGACTTAATATCGAACGCTCGAACGATTCCTGGAGCGGCAACAGCCGGGTTTGTGGTGTTGATGTAATTCGACATGGCTACAAATATCCTGTCGCCGATTCTTGCTATTCCGGATGGAAAATTCGGAGTTATCTTCTCATCCGACGAAGTTCCGTCCGAGTTTCTATGGTCTTTCCCTATTTCCACATCCGAAAGGAGATTTGTCCTAGAGTGGACTCTTCCGGTTTTAGGGCTGAAGCGTATCAACGAATTCGAGGTGGTCAAGAACGCATCATCCTGGGATGAAATCAGCAGCTTCGAGGGGATTCCGGATCCATTCGGCGATATCAATCCTTGAAATTTCGAGGACACCTTCATCGTGTCGGCATTTATATCCACGGCTATTACTCCTGCAGGGGATGATGTGCTCACTATGAACGCGGTCGAATCCATCCCTTTGATATCCGGTATTACGATGTCGGATGGAAAATCGCTGGATAAAATAAATGATGGCGGCGCGAGAGATTCATCTTCATTTGGAGGAGGCCTGCTCTCTATCTCGCTGCTCCCGCAGGCGATCAAAAGCGTAAAAAAGATCACCGGTAAAATTCGAATATTCTTTTTCATTCGATATCTCCTATATCCCTGCTCCGAGAGTTACCCAGTAACTCCTGCGAGGGAGAGGAAATCCCCTTGCATCGTATATCTGCACGTTGGTCACGTCCCTGACCTCGGCGGTAGCAAAGAAATGCTTTGCGAATTTCACAGTGGTTCCCAGATCTATTGCTGTATGCTGCGAGATCCAAACCGTGTTTGATGTATTGGATGGAAAGGATCCGATGTAGTGCAGCGTGCCGAAAAGGATCACTGGTTTTATCGTTCCGCGTACGCCTACGTTCAACTTGTGTTCAGGCCTTCCCGGCAATCTAAGCCTTCCTCCGGCGAATTTTGCATCCATCCATGAATAGTTTGCTTCCAGGTGAAGCTGCTTAACAGGATCCATGCTGATGCCAACCTCGACGCCATTCGTGATGGCCTTGTTCGTATTGACAGGCTCGATCGTAGTGGCGGAGATCGGTACGAAGATGATCTGATTCTCGATTCGATTCTGAAAAAAGGAAAATTCGAGGCTCACGTACTTTGGGCCTATTATGAATCCGGCATCGAAGTTTAGTGAATGTTCGTCTTTCAGTCGCGGGTTTCCACGCAGATACCCCTGGTCTGGATAGTACAGTTCGGAAAAATTTGGGTATCGGTATGCGGTCTGGACGTTTGATTTTAGAGTCAGCCATGGCAGCGGTTTCCCCGACAATCCGACGCGCCAGCTCGCCCGAAATTTCCTGGAGGTTGCCTTCTCCAGACGTATCTGAGGAGATAGTATAAGCCTGTCGCCGAGAAATCCGACCACCTCTTCCAGAAAAAATGTGCCGGTATTCCGGGTATGGCTTCCCATGGTAGGGGTGGATGGTATCGGCGAGAGATCTTTTGCGTGATCGAATCTGTATTGTCCTCTTGCGGTGGATGCTAAATTTATACTGCGCCACGATGCGATGTGCATGACCTGCGCGTGCGCCTCCGGCGTGTAGCTTATGTAGGTCACGTCTATAGGATTTCCTATTGCAGGAGTGGGGTCCTTGAAATGGTCGTCATCGAAGAAGAATGTCGCGCCGCTTTGAAAGGAGAGCGGATCCATGAAAAATTTTTCAATTTCAAAGAGTACGTTAGATGTGTTTCGAAATATCTCCTGTTTGGCTTCCAGAGGATTTGTCGGGCTAAGCAGGGTGGTTTCTTCCTCCATCCCGGGAACTTCTCTATTCGTCCAGAAAAAGTCATTTGCTAGCGATATCTTCGTATTTTCAGAAAGCCTGATCCTTCCTTTGACGAGTACATTTTCGGCTATCGAACGGTTGTTTTCACGAGTCAGCGTCCTTGAAGCGCCGATTCTTCCTCCTGCCATGTTTACCGCCGCAGTTTTGAAGGTGAAGTCTCCCGCGGTAGACCTGTGGCTGTGCGCTAGAGTCATATCTCCGTTTTTAAATGGTTCCGACCAGGATTCGGCGGTCTTGAGAGTTAGGAAGGATCCTCCGGTCAGCTTTACATCGATGGAACGCTTGTCATGTGCTTCTTTGGTGACGATGTTGATCACCCCGCCTATGGCGTCGGTGCCGAAGCGCGCCGACGTCGCTCCGCGTATAACCTCGATTCGTTCTATGGCATCTAGAGGGATTGTGGAAAAATCCACTGCGCCGAAGGTGGAAGAGTTGAGCCTGACACCATCGACAAAAACCGCAACCTGCTCCGCTGATGAGCCTCGTATAGATACGGTAGAGAGTTGTCCTTCGCCGCCGAGATTTGTCACGTCGACTCCGAGAGTTTCAGAGAGGATCTCTGAGGTGGTCTTCGACTGGTCGAAGTATTTGTCAGGTTTTATGATTGTAGCGAATGAGCCGGTGCTTTCGAGAGATTCGTATTCGTTTCTCCCCTTTATCTGGATTTCGCCGATGTCGGCGCTATCGCTTGCCTTCGAGGGCAGAGGTGCGCACAGGAGAAGGATCAAAAAAATAAACCTCCTCCGCTGGAGAAGGTTTTGTGTGAAGCGAGGCTTCATGCGCTCCCTCTTTCCGCGAAGAGTTGCAGCTTGAAAATGCGGCGCAAGGTTTCCTGGCTTCGAGGGGATCTCTTTTTGCCTCGCCTTCCCGCCCCGCGGTAGGCGGGACAGTGACTTGCGGCAGAAGGGTGTTCCTCTTACAGTGGCGGGACCGCGCGGGATTTTCACCCGGCTTCCCTTGAACGTCGAATCAGCAAATTGTGCGGCATCACTAACAGGAAGGGATATCGCTTGTCAATAAAAGCTATTCTCGTTGCTTTTGCCCGCGAAATGAGGTTTGAAGCGCGATATGAAGAAAAGCGGTGAAATGAGTACGACCCTTTGGGATTTCCCCTCCCGGCATATCGGGTCCTCCATTCAGGGGGATGATTCCTATATAGGCGCGACACCGGCCGGAATTATCTGGAATCTTCTCGAGAGATATACGCGGGAAGGGGACCTCGTAGTCGACCCGATGTGCGGAAGCGGCACGACTCTGGATGTAGCCCGCGAACTTTCGAGGCGTGCTCTCGGCTATGATCTCAAACCGTCCCGCAAGGATATCTTTCGCGCTGATGCGAGAAAACTTCCGTTGGAAAACGGGAAGGCGGATTTCATCTTCGTTGATCCTCCGTATTCGACGCACATCGACTATTCGGATGATCCGAGATGTATCGGGAAGCTTTCGGCGTTCGAGGAAAAATATTTCAAGGAGATGGAAAGGGTGATCGCGGAATGCGACAGGATCCTGCGCCCCAAGCGCTGCATGGCCCTTTACGTTTCCGACACATATCAGAAGAAAAAAGGGTTTGTGCCAATCGGATTTCGTCTATTCGAGATGCTTTGCCGGCGCTTTCGGCCGCTTGATGTCGTAGCAGTGGTTAGGCATAACAGGAAACTGAAGCGCGGAAACTGGCATGCCGAGGCGATAAAAGGGAATTTCTACCTGCGCGGCTTCAATTACCTCTTTATAATGAAGAAAGATTGAAGTGTTTAACCTTTTGATATTACTGAATATTGTTGTGAATGTGGCGGGCGTTATGGTGCGGCTCAATTTCCTTGAAAATGTAGGTGCAATCGGTTAGCTTCCGCCGCCATTTGATCGGCGGTACCGTTTTTTGAAATTGGATTCGTATTTTTGTTGTCATCCCCGCATGGTTTTGGCGGGGATCCAAAAACTGCCGTGACTTTTTCGAGGTTCGATGGTCGAAAACAGGAAGTGTTGGAACTGGATTGCTTCGCTTGGCGCTCGCAATGACGGCGAGTGTGTCATCGCGCTATGCTCACCAACGGTTTAGTGGCGGGCAATGCTGGCTCCGCCATTAATGCGTCGGCAGGTGCTCGATTTGACAGCAGCTTTTTGTGGGCGCATAACTCAGCGGAAGAGTGCGATCCTCACACGGTCGAAGTCGCAGGTTCAAACCCTGCTGCGCCCACAAAAAGCTGCGCCAAATCGGGAGTTCAAACCCAGCAACGCCCACAGTAGGACAGGGAGTAGGGG
This sequence comes from Myxococcales bacterium, assembly GCA_012513515.1. NCBI lineage: Bacteria > Pseudomonadati > Myxococcota > Myxococcia > Myxococcales > Myxococcales bacterium. The sequence continues at coordinate 42,277 of JAAZCA010000036.1, forward strand.
TAGAAAAGTGGAATGCCCCCGTAGCTCAGTGGATAGAGTACCTGCCTCCGGAGCAGGTTGCGCAGGTTCGATTCCTGCCGGGGGCGCAGGAGATTTGTTGTGCGGATATCCCCTCTATTTTCCATTTTCTATTTTCGTAAAATGGGAAACAGGAAATTGAAAATGGGCGGAAATTTGTAAAACGGATTTTGGGGCAGTAGCTCAGCTTAAGAGAGCACCACGTTCGTCCCGACGTCCGCATTCCTCCGTAGGCGGGATTTGCGGCGTCGAGGATCCTCGATGTGACTGACAATTTTTTGCTTTACCCCTTATGGGTTGAGAGGGGCACTAGCTCAGTTGGGAGAGCACCACGTTCGCAACGTGGGGGTCGAGGGTTCGAATCCCTTGTGCTCCACTGAGCCCACGAGGGCGTGAAGCGAAAAATTGTGCCACATCGGGACAAGTGGGGGCCAAGGGTTCGAACGAACAAATGTTATGATGCGTGAGGGCGAAGCCCGGAACAAATAGCCCTGATCATCAGAACGAAGTGACAATCCCTTCTACTCCACAAAAAAGAAAAGGGTCGCTGGTTTTTTGGCGGCCCCTTTCTTTTTTGGTGGGGTTGAGGATGAGAACCGCAGCCGCAAGGTTGCCGGTTCCGACGCCCGACCATGTGAGGCGATTCTTTTATTCTTGAATTTTGCAGACTTCAGATCCTCAGATTAAATGCTATTCAAAGATCAAATCCGTACGATTGTCTCTTGTTTTGTACATCTGAACAATTTATTGACGCTTGAAGTCTATAGTGTAAGTAGATCCTATATTGCAGATTTTGGACAAGACCGTAAGAGCCTGTGACAAATCAAATCGGAAATAAAACACAAATAGCGATTGCGTGATGTATTTAATTACGGTAAAATTCCAAAACTGCATAGCCTGGTTTTCTAAATTTTTTAATGGAGATTCTTTTGAGGGATTTGGCAATGAATGGTATTTTCTCATTATAAAAATTATTTACTTGGGATTTGCACTGATCATTATGAGGTACGTAGGCGGTTTGTCCCCCAAGCAGCTTGGAATTACCATTGATCGTAACAAAAAAACTTTTATTTTTTGGTTTGCGTCATCTGTAGGGTTCGCAATTCTGGTGATGTGTTTTTATATTCTTCTTATTAATATCTACTCATATTTTATAGGTGTTATTAATATTAATTTTTTATCCATAGTCGAAACTTTAAATAAATTAAGTTCGTATGATATAATCAACCATTTCTTTATATCACCTATATTTGAAGAAATATTTTTTCGAGCAATTCTTTGTTCGGTTTTTGCGTATTTATGCGGGTGGAACGTTTCTTTTATTGTTGTTACGAATGGGTTGTTATTTAGTATCGCACATTTTTACTATGGGAACCCAGATCCGGCCAATCTAGTCGGAGGTTATTTTCTCGCGTGGTCTTTTTGTATAAGTCGTTCTGTAATTACGCCGATAATGTTTCATATCATAGGTAATGCTCTTTGTTTTTTTCCAAATATTATAAGCACGTTTTACCCAACGCTAATCTTGGATGTAACTTCAAAGCTTAATTTTTTCTAGTTATCCAGGGGCACATACCGTTTGTGTCCCCGAAAAAGCTTCTAAATATCAAATAGTTGCTTGTTTTAAGAGGGGCGGCTCCTCTCTTTTGGGGACGCTTACCGTTTGTCTCCCCCGAAAGTGTTTGCGAAATTGGGTATCTGCAAGTATGCCTGCCGCCCGATGAAAACAGTCGATAATGCAATAAGGGGCGAGATCACCCGCCGCAAGACCTTCGCGATAATTTCGCATCCCGATGCCGGAAAGACAACCGTCACCGAGAAGCTGCTCCTTTTTGGGAACGCCATCCAGATGGCGGGTACCGTCAAGGCGAAGCGATCTGCGCAGTTCGCCACCTCCGATTGGATGGAGATAGAAAAACAGCGCGGCATTTCAGTCACCTCTGCGGTGATGCAGTTTTCGTATGCCAATCACGAGATCAATCTTCTCGATACCCCTGGCCACGCCGATTTCAGCGAGGATACATACCGAGTTCTTACGGCCGTCGACAGCGCGCTGATGGTCATCGATGCCGCAAAGGGAATCGAGGCGCAGACTAAAAAACTTTTTCAGGTCTGCCGAGATCGCCACATGCCGATCATGACGTTGATGAACAAGATGGATCGCGAGGGGCGAAATCCATTCGATCTGATCGATGAACTTGAGAATCAGCTCCATCTTTCATGCACGGTCATGACCTGGCCAATAGGCCAGGGGCGCGATTTTCGCGGTGTGTACGATCTCAAGGAGAAATGCATCAGGCTCTTCAGGCCGGGAGTGAAGGATCTTCACGAAGGGGATGACTTGAGGCTCGTTCGCGACCTCGATGATACGGAACTGAAAAAGCTCGTCGGCGAAGATGCAATTGCGAAGCTCAAAGATGATCTCGAGCTGATCGAAGGGGCGGGGCACGGGTTTGACGAGAAGGGATATCTATCCGGAAAACTCACCCCCGTCTTTTTCGGATCCGCCATAAATAACTTTGGAATAAGGGAGCTCCTCGAAGCATTTGTGAATTACGCCCCATCGCCGCTTCCGAGGCCGGCTGAAACTCGTGTCGTTGATCCGTTCGAGGGGAATTTTTCAGGGCTTATATTCAAGATTCAGGCGAATATGGATCCCAACCACAGGGACCGCATTGCATTCTTGAGAATCTGCGCCGGCGAATTCATCCAGGGGATGTCGGTCTATCACGTTCGTGCTGGCAAGGAATTTCGAATAAAAAATGCGCTGCAGTTCATGTCTCAAAAACGCAGCAACATCGATAGGGCGTACGCCGGAGATATCATAGGAATACACGACCGTGGCAATCTCATGATAGGGGATGCGCTGACGATGGGCGAAGATCTGAAGTTCACAGGAATTCCGCAGTTTTCTCCCGACAGGTTCAGCCTTGTGACGCTGAAAAATCCGATCAAGGTGAAGCAGCTTCACAAAGGACTCGGGCAGCTAGCGGAGGAAGGCAGTTCGCAGCTTTTTCGTAGGAAATACAACTCGGACATCATAATAGGTGTCGTCGGTCAGCTGCAGTTCGAGGTCGTGAAATTCAGGCTGCTAAACGAATATGGCGCGGATGCTATATTTCATCCCATGAATTATACGTGTTCCAGATGGTATCGTTCGGCCGATAGAAAAAAGCGGGAGGCATTCGAAAACTATTACCGCGACCACATAGTCTATGATGCCCGCGGCTATCCTATGATACTCTTTAAAAGCGAATGGGAGCTGGGATATATTCAGGAAAAGCATCCTGAAATCAGCTTCTATTCAAGCCTTATAAATTACGAGCAGGAATGTTCTGAAAAAGCCGATACCTAATTTGGGAGGGTTATGGCGAAAATTCACAAAACTCATCCGCTGAGGCAGATATTTTGGGCAGCAGCGATAGCCGCTGTATCGGTAATTCTGCTCCTCTCTCTTTCCAAGACCAAGCTGTTCAGGATTACCGAGTTAAAAACATATGATCTGCGAATGTCACTTCTGAGAAGCGGGCGCGCTGTTCCGGAAAACGTGGTCATGTTCTATGTGGACGAGCCATCGCTTCGTCACATGGAGTCTCAAGGGGTGAGCTGGCCGTGGCCCCGCGAACTCTATTCGATGGCGCTCGATTTCTGCAAGCGTGGCGGTGCGCGTGCCGCTGTTTTCGATATTTTCTTTTCTGAGGACTCGGTTTACGGCGTCGAAGATGATGAGGCTTTTACCTTCGGAATAAAGAGTGGACCGCCATCATATTTTGTTCTCTTCCTGTCTAAAAATAAGGCAGAAATTACGCCTGTCGGAGAGATTGCGATTTCCAAAACAGACATTCCATTTCAAAGCGATCTCCCTCCATGGGTGTTAAAAAGTAATTCAATAAGTTCGCTGCCGATACCCGGAGTTGCTGAGTCGGCCTCTGGTTTCGGAAACGCCCAGGTTCCTCCCGATGAGGACGGGATCTATAGAAGGATATCTCTGATAGATGCTATGGATTCTCATGCCATTCCTGCAATTTCTCTGAAAGTGGTCAGCGATGTGAGAGGGGTCGGGAATATCGAGTGGCTGCAGAGAAAAAATATCAAAATGGATGGCAGGAATCTGCCGCTCGATTCCGACGGCATGATGATGATCAACTATTATGGGGGTACCGATACATTTCCAAATTATCCGCTTGCTGGAATTATTTCCTCCGCATTTCAAGTGGCAAACGGAGATGATCCTCAAATTTCCCCCGAAGTTGTGAAGGACAAGATCGTGATCTTCGGCCTCGCTGCTCCGGGACTTTACGACATGAAGCCATCTCCTATATCGCGCGTATATCCAGGCCCGGAGGTGCACGCAACTGTCATAGAAAATTTGATGCGAGGAGATTTCATGCGGCCTTTTCGGGCGCATGCTGATTTTGTAGTGGTATTTTTGTCGGCTGCCATCGCATCTCTTGGCCTTACATGGATAGCGACATCTTGGGGAATAGCGATATTCATAGCCATCGTGCTTTGCTCTATAGCGGGTTCCTCCTTTCTGCTTTTTGCGAACGGTATTTGGATGCCGGTTGTCACACCGTTTCTTGCCGCTTCGTTTTCGTCATTTGCGATGATATTGAAAAATTATCTCACCGAGGGAAGGCGTAGGCGCGAGATAAAGTCGGCCTTCAAACAGTATCTCTCCCCCGAGGTCGTATCGGAGATATCCAAGGACCCCGAAAGTTTGCGACTGGGGGGAGAGGAAAAAATCGTCACGCTGTTTTTCTCGGACATAGCGGATTTCACGACGATCTCCGAAAGCACCGAGCCCCCGGCGCTAGTGGCTCAACTCAACGAATATTTTTCATCGACGACGAGAATTATACAGGAAAGCGGAGGGACTCTCGACAAGTACATAGGCGATGCGATCATGGCGTTCTGGGGGGCGCCGCTGCCTATGGATGATCACGCCGCCAAGGCCGCGATCGCTGCGCTTCGAATACAATCGCTTCTTGATAAGGGATCTCCATTTACGACCAGAATCGGCATTCACACTGGACCTGCCGTGGTCGGCAACATAGGGTCGGATATACGGTTCAACTACACCGCTATCGGCGACACCGTGAATCTAGCCTCCCGCCTTGAGGGGCTCAACAAAAAACTGGGAACTCGGATCATGATGAGCGAATCCAGCTTCGAAGCTTCGAAGGATTTTTTGGAAGCGAGAAGGATAGGGGCTGTAAGGGTTAAGGGGCGTTCGAAACCTGTCGGAATATACGAACCTCTCGGTGCTATAGGTGAATCGCATTCCCTTTCCGGCGATCTTCTTTCGATATTCTCCGATGCGCTTTTGCTCTTCGAAGTCGGAAGATTCAGCGAGGCCGCTGCTCTGTTTAACAAAGTTGCGGGAATAACCGGCGATCAGTGCTCAAAAATTTATGTTGGCATTTGCAATCAATATGATTTGAATCCCCCCGAAGGGTTTGATGGAGTTATAAATTTCACTACAAAATAAACGGAGGTTTCTCATGAAGAGACTCTTTTTTGCGGTGATCTTTGTTGTATCTGCTATCGCTGCGACACAGCTCTTTGCGCAGCAGAAGATGACGGTTGAGGTGCGTGAGGTTATGGTGAAGACGAGTCCTAATTATCTCGCCCAGTCTTCGGGAAAGCTCTCCTACGGCACCGAGGTAAATGTCATCGGCGAGGAGGGGAGTTGGATCAGGATTTCTTCACCATCCGGATATCTTCCGAAGAGCTCGGTTACCAAGAAGTCGATTCCCAAAAATCCTGACCAGAAATATGCTGGTGGAAGCGTCAAGCACGACGAGGTGGCGCTGGCCGGAAAGGGTTTCAACCCCCAGGTCGAGGCGCAGTACAAGAAAAACAATGCGCAGATGGCTGTGGCATTTTCAAGCGTAGACAAGATCGAAAAATTAGGATCCAGCGAGGCTGAGCTTCGCGCGTTTCAATCGGCAGGAAAATTGAAGCCAAGATGATTCGTATTAATCCGATCTTTTTGATGCGATGGAAAATTAATTCAGACCAAAAACAAGAGGTGATGGCATGAAAAAGACATTTTTGATAGCAGCCATGCTCATGATTGTTATCCCAGCGATGTCGAGCGCGCAGGACTTGGGGAGAATAATAAGTTCTTCAATCGGAGGAATTCAGCAGATAGCCGAGGCTTCGAAAGACATCACTCCATCCGAGGAGCACTACATCGGGAGGGCGGTGGCCGCCACGATCATTTCCAAATATCCGCTGCTTCAAAATCCGGCGCTCAACAGCTATCTGAACAGGGTGGGATTGCTTGTAGCGGCAGCTTCGGAAAGGCCGGAAACCTATGGTGGGTATCATTTCGCCGTTCTAACTAGCGATGAACCAAACGCTTATGCCTGCCCCGGCGGAATAATTCTGGTGAACCAGGGACTGCTCAAACAAATAAAAAACGAGGATCAGCTCGCGGCGATTCTCGCTCACGAGGTCGCGCACGTCGCTCACAGGCATGGAATCAGAGCGATTAAAAAATCGCGTTGGACCAAATTCGGGTTTTACGTCGCAGGCGAGGTTGGAAGCCAGTACACATCCGACCAGCTTGGCCAGCTTGCGCAGGAGTTTCAAAATGTCGTGATGGATGTTGCGAAGAAAGTCATGGAATCCGGGTACAGCAAGGGAGATGAGAAAGACGCAGATTCAAGCGGGATGCGCTTTGCCTGGGCCGCCGGTTATAATCCCGGCGAGATGATAGAATTCATCGAGGCGGAGGCACAAGCAGGGAAAGGTCATCCTGTCGGCCCATTTTCTTCCCATCCGAAACCAGCTGACAGAGTTGCATCCCTCAAGAGGGAACTTTCAGGGCTTTCTCCGACAGGAAAAACCGAAAAAGTAAGAACTTCGAGATATGTGGCTGCAGTAGGCAATGTGAAATAGTTTCTTGCGGTGAAACGCTGCCAGCTATTGTGCTTTTTCCGCCGGATGCTGATCCCATCCTCTAGTCCGATATAGATTTTTATTTGCAGAAAACATTCGCAGCTTTTGAGTCGTATCTATATATGTCCCTGCGAAAGTGACTTCCATCCTCATCCGCCCATGCAGTCAGATATATTATGTGTATAGGTAACTTTTCGGGAAGAGAGACCATCTGTTCTTTACCGCTCTTTGAAGCTTTTTCGATGCGATCTCGTTCCCACTTTTTTGTCGGTGAAAGCAGATATTCCGCCAGGTCCAGTGGTTTTTCAATTCTTATGCATCCGTGGCTGAATGCGCGCACATCATGTGCGAAAAGAGTTCTTGTGGGTGTGTCGTGAAGATAGACGTTATCCTTGTTAGGAAAAAGGAATTTTATTCCGCCTAGCGCATTTCCAGCTCCGGGATCCTGAACGAAGTTATATTCAAAGTTGTCTGCGGTCACTGAGTTCCAGTCATAATTTTCGTAATCGATCTCAACTCGTTCCTTCCCGCTTCCGCTGTAAACACGCATACCGCGTTTGCGAAAAAGTTCGGGGTCTTCCCTCAGCTTACCAAGCTCTTCCTTTACCGCTATAGAGTGTGGCACGTGCCACTTGGGGCTCATTACTATGAATTCCATCTCGTCAGACATGATGGGGCTCTTGTCCTTGTAGGTGCCAACGATCGCTCTCATGGAGAGGGCCTTTTTGCCGCGTTCGAATAAATCCAGTTCAAATCCTGGAATATTTACAACGAGATATTTATTACCGGCGAGGAGTATGTCGTATGCTCTCAGCCTGTCCATGTTCATTTGAATCTGGCATATTCTCTCTTCGACTGTTGCGCCTAGCATCTCAATAGTTATCTTGCCGGCGATTCCATCCTCGTTTAGGCCGTATATCCTTTGAAAGGACCTTACCGCCTCAGCGACTGCCTCGTCATATAGATCCTCATCTTCAGGCGGCACCTTAGGAAGCCGGGCTGCGGCGGATAGCCTCTTTCTGAGATCGATCACGAATGGGTGCCGTGTTCCTGTTTCCAGCTTTGTATTTTGGGGAAGGTTTGGAAATGGTGGCAGGGTCGGCCATCCACCATCAGTTGCGGATTTTCTGTATTTTTGAAGAAGATCGCGCAGCATCAGGTACCGGACCGACTTTGGTTTTAGCTGGTCCAATGATTTCCTGACGGAGTTCCGTCCCTCAGCTACCTCTGAGAGCAGCCACGACGGATCTGCCCCTTCCGGCTTTGAAAACCAGACGGGTTTCATGCTTTTCACATCCATCAGCCCATTGGAGAGATGGGAGGCGAGCATGAAGTAAGCGTCGGTAAATAAAAGTTCCAACTCGGTGGAACTTTCCGGCTTGCCGGATAGCTCCTCTATTTTGCCGCGGTGATAAAATTCTGGACGGAGTCCCTCCAGATAAATCGAGTCGATGGCATTTACCAGTTCCCTTGCGCTTGAGTTGTTCTTTCCATTCTTCGTCCACACCGGCGCAAAATTTCGCGATTCGTAAAAAGGCTTCATCTGTGAATATGAGCGAAGTTCCTCACCAGCGGCCCTGTTCGTCCGCAGTGCCGCCTTGATCGCGGCATTTTCCCGAGGGGTTTCAATTGCTACTTCCGATGAGGCAACGTAAGGGTGGACCGATGTCAGGGTAAATACCAAGACTAAGAAAAACAGTAGTTTTTTCATCCCGGCGATAATAGCGAATTTTTGAGGAGTTGTCTATCTAGCGGCGTCTTCCAAGGAGGCGAAGCAGCATCAAAAAGAGATTTATGAAATCCAGGTAGAGTCGAAGGGCTCCGATTATCGCCCCTTTCTGTTCCTCGCTGCTTTCGGGGTTAAGAAACCTCGCCATCTGCTTTATCTTCTGTGCGTCATAGGCGGTAAGCCCTACGAATACGAGCACGCCTATGTAAGTAGTAGCTGTGTAGATGAATGTGCTTTTTACGAAGATATTTACCACCGAGGCTATGATGATGCCTATGAGCCCCATGAATGCCAGGTTGCCCATGCTGGTGAGATCCTTCTTCGTCAAGTAGCCGTAAAAGCTCATAGCGCCAAACGTGCCTGCGGTTATCACGAAAGTGGAAGTCAGGGATTCATGCGTGTACACGAGAAATATCGATGAAAGAGTTATGCCGGTGAGGGCAGAGTAGAGGAAGAACATCGCCGTGGCGACCGTTGTGGATAGCTTGTTTATCGCCGCTGAAAGACCTATGACGAGTCCCAGCTGGGCTATGACGAGGATCATTAGTGTGCCGGGGCTTTGGAATATCCTCCGAAGCAGCGCTTCGTTGGAGACCACGTAATACGATACGAAGCCCGTTGTCAGCAGCGCCGCGCACATCCATCCGTAGACCTTTGTGACAAATCTCTGTACCGACGATTTGGATTCCTCCTGAGATCCGGCAAATGCTTGATAGTCCATATCTCCCTCCACTTAAGTACAGACATTAGGATAGGTATAATGCGGATATGAAACAAGTGGCGCGGCTATTCTGTGTCTGGCTGAATAATCTTCAGTTCCACTCGCCTGTTCTGTTCCCTCCCTGCGGCAGTGCTATTTGAAGCTACAGGGTTCTTCTCTCCAAAGCCTACGATCTGCATCCTGTCAGTTTCTATGCCATTGTCGATCATGTAATTGAATACGGTTGTGGCGCGGCGAACCGAGAGAACTTGGTTGTACTCGTCGCTGCCGATGCTGTCGGTATGACCTTCTATCGAAATGACGAGTTTTTTATCCTTCTTCAAAAGTTCGATGTCCTCGGAAAGTATCTTAATGCCATCCTTGCGGAGCTGATATTTATCGAAGTCGAAGTGGACCCCTCTCAGGGTGGTTACCTTGACGACTTTGCCGCAGTATTTGCAGCGGGCTTCCATCTTCTGGCAGCCCATGTAAAATGCCCCGAGTACCGCTACTGCAGCCATAAGCACTAAAGCTCTTTTCATCGCGCCCTCCATTTAGTTCAATTTTATGCCCTGCCGGTGGCACCTGGCGGCCTTCCGGTGGGTGCGGAGAGGTATTCCAATCTTTTGTTTAGAATTCAACCGTTAATTTGACTTTGAGGGGCTTTTGTCGATTTTATGGCGATCCCGGGGAGGCCCGCTGATCAGCGCAGATAGGGGCTTTACAGCCGAATTTTCATGGTCTATAGCCGAAATGTATAGGCTTGGAGAGCAAAAGGGGGGGAGATATGAATAGATTTGCCCTTGTAGCGGTTGCCGCTGTTTTCATCTTTGGAGCGGCTGCGTCCGCCTCCACAGGTATGGAGGATCTCATGACCGTGAAAACCCAGCTGGACAAGTTTTCTCCCGTCACGATCAAGGTCGATTCCAAACTCCTCGATGCCAGACAGAAAAAGATGGTCAAGGAGCTTGTTGCTGCCGCGGATTACATTGACAAGATCTTCCTGATGCAGGTCTATGAAAACAACTATGAGATCAAAAAGAAACTCGAGGCATCGAAAGGCAAAAAATCTGCCCTGCTGGAATATTTCAAAATAAATTACGGCCCTTTCGACAGGCTCGATCACGATAAACCTTTTGTCGAAGGGGTAGGATTCAAGCCGCTTGGTGCCAATTTCTATCCCTCGGATATGACCAAAGATGAGTTCGAAAAGTGGTTGAAGAAGCATCCGAAAGACAGGCCTGCCTTTGAGAGCAATTTTACGGTGATAAAACGGGATGACAAAAGATTGATCGCCGTTCCCTATTCGGTGGAATACAAAGATTTCCTTGAGCCCGCGGCGGACCATCTTCGCAAAGCGGCCAAATATGCGGATAATGCGACGTTGAAAAAATATCTACTCAGCCGCGCAGATTCGTTTTTGTCGAACGATTACTACCAAAGCGATGTCGATTGGGTCCGTATGAAAGATCACGATATCGAGGTCGTGATAGGGCCGTACGAGGTCTATGAAGATTCCCTTTTCGGATACAAGGCCGCCTTTGAGGCCTTTGTAACGCGCGTTGATCCCAAGGAGAGCGAGAGGCTTGCCAAGGTCGTTGCCTATATGGGCGACCTCGAAAAAAATCTTCCAATCGACGACAGGTACAAGGGGCTAGGGCGTAATCTCGAATCGCCGATAATCGTCGCTCAGGAGATATACACCGCTGGCGATACAAGAGCCGGCGTGCAGACCCTCGCCTTCAACCTCCCCAACGATGAACGCGTCCGTAAGGAGGAGGGGAGCAAAAAGGTGATGCTTAAGAACGTCCAGACGGCGAAATTCAACAAGGTTCTGATCCCTATTGCTAAAAAAGTTCTCGATCCGAAGGATGTGGCAAATGTCGATTACGAGGCGTTCTTTGCGCATACGCTACTCCACGAAGTTTCCCACGGAATAGGGCCCGGGGAGATTGTAAAAAATGGAAGAAAGACAACCGTCAATAAGGAGCTCAAGGAGCTATACTCGGTAATAGAGGAGGCCAAGGCTGATGTCCTTGGTGCCTATAACAACGTCTATCTCACGAAGAAGGGGCTCTACGAGAAAAACTTCATCGATGTGATATGGCCCACCTATCTAGCCGGGATGTTTCGCTCGGTCCGCTTCGGAATAAACGAGGCGCATGGCGGGGCCAACGCCATTCAGTTCAGCTATCTATTGGACAAGGGGGCCGTGAAGTATAATGAGAAGACTGGGCTCTTTTCTATCGACGAAACGAAGATAGATTCGGCGGTGAGGTCTCTGGCCTCAGAACTTCTCATGATCGAGGCCAGGGGTGACTACGAGTCGGCCAAAAAATTCGTAGCCAAGTACAGGAAGATGCCCGAGTCCATGAAGAATGCGATATCCAGGCTTGATTCTGTGCCGGTAGATATAAAGCCTACCTACGCTATCAAGTAGGTTTGATGTGAGGCTCCTGGTGGGAGAGACCTTCACCCGAATTTACAGGCGATCTGTTACACTAACTTATTCCACGTCAGCTTTTGCCGATGACAGAGAGTAGATATCAGAGGGCTGCCCGCGCCAAAGGAAAGGAAGTCTGGTACGGCGACCTTGCTAGTAACGGCATCTTATGATTTGCTGATGGGTATAGTTAAATTTTTATCGCCGGGGTGGATCCTGGCGGGCTCTGCTTTTTCGGAGCGTTGAGCATGATGGCTATTCCCGATCCGACTATTATGCAGGCTCCGGCAATGGATATTGCATCCGGAATTTCAGAAAATATCAGCAATCCTGCGATGTACGATCCGATCACGAATGTGTAGTTAAAGGGCGCTATGGTCGCCGCTTGTCCGAGTTTGTAGGCCTTCGTCAGAAATATCTGGGCCAGGGATATCATTAATCCGATGAATCCTAGCAGTGCCCATTCAATCGGTGTGGGCGGGACATATGTCGCTATTGCCATCGGAGCGCTGGCGATGGCTGTAAAAATTGTGAAATAAAGCGCGATTACCCACGATGAATCTTTTTCATGTATCTTTCTTATGCAAATCATGGATATCGAAGATATGAAACCTGCCAGAAGTGCATAGACCGACATCGTTTGAACGATGCCGGAGGTCGGCTTCAATATCATCAGTATGCCGGCAAAAGCCGTTATGATGAATATAAACTGTTTTCTTCCGAATGGTTCGCGCAGCAGGGGAGGCGCAAGCAGGGCGACAAATATCGGAAGGGTGTTAAATAGAGAGGCTGCGTCACCCATCTCCATGCGTACGATCGCATGGAACGACAATATCATTGCGATATATCCAAAAAACGAGCGCAAAAAAACCATCTTTTTCGCGTTCACACGCAATGTCCTGACCCGCCAGAGCGTAGCGGGGAGGAGTATTGAGAGAGAAAAAAAACCGCGGAAGAAAAGTACTTCGAACAGCGGGAGTCTTTGTCCTATATGTTTGACTGCGCTCCAAGCTCCTACAAAGCAGATCTGCGCCAATATCATGAGTATGATGCCGCGCCTTGTTGTATATCTCGTTGTCATCTTATTTCAAACGCCGCACTTTCTTTTATCGCAGGCATCGATTCCGGCATCTCGCCGCAGAACCCCACAGAGATCCTGTAGCGGCCCGAGGATATTTTTTCCGGCAGATCCAGGGAGATCCCTGTCATTTCATCTATATTCTTCATCGAAACGCATTCTGCGCCAGAATTGCTCGAAAACTTTGCGCGTATGGTTTTTTTCAATTTCCATTTGTCCGATCGCGAGAGTTCCTCCAGACTGAAGTTGGGAGAGGCAGAAACGGGGAAAAGGGTTGCTCTGGTGAGTCTGACTTTTATCGTTTCGCCGGGTTTGTATATGTCTTTGTCCAAAACTATTTCTATGAGCTTATTATCATCCGAGATGTCGGTGCCGACCCCTGAGGTGGTCTCATCCCAGAATCTCGCCGGTCCGCTATCTACATGTACTGAGGTCCCATGGTAATAGCCTGCTCCTCCGAAATTATTCTCCCTTATGAAATGCCATAGGTCTTCAGCCCGAACTCCATCTATCTTTATGTCCGCCGCCATCCCGTACTGATGGAGACTAGCCTTGGCAGCAAGTCGTCCTTTGTTTCTGAGACCGGTATTGTAAGATGGGCTTCTATATCCTGATATTATTGTGATTTTTGCCTTAGGATTGTAGTGATCTTGAATATAATCGAGATATTCTATGAATCGTGTTGAAATTTCTGATCCAGGAATTCCGTATTTGGCGGAAAAGACCGAATGTATTTTTTCCATGGCCGAGGGGTCGTAGGTGCCGTCGGCAAGCCTGTATGTTCCGTTGAATGATATTCCATTTTTAGCTCCAACGATGTTGATTTTTCCGTCTCCTGAAAAGAAATATCGGGTTTGACCAAGACCTCTCGCAGATAGGGATGTCGCTACGAGAAGGAGGGCTGCGATGATCATTGTTTTTTTCACGCTGGCAGGATAGATTGAATGCCAGCGAAGTCAAGGAGTCTTAGGATCCCATTCTGCAAGAGTGCGCTCGATTTGATCGGTGGAGGTTCTCATGAAAGAAAAAACGGTTTCAATGAAGAAAAAAAAGAGAATTGCGCTCATAGCCCATGATAATAAAAAAGATACGATACTCCAGTGGGCGAGGTTTAACAGAGAGCTTCTGGCCGAACACGAGCTGTACGGAACAGGAACTACCGGGTCCCTCATAGCCAGGGAACTTTGTCTGGGCGTGCACTGCTTCAAGAGCGGACCCCTAGGAGGGGACCAGCAAGTAGGGGCAAAAATTTCAGAAGGTGAACTCGACTGTATAATATTCTTTTGGGATCCCCTTTCACCCCATCCTCATGATGTGGATGTCAAAGCGCTTCTCAGGATCGCTGTTGTATACAATGTTCCAATTGCATGCAATCGCTCCAGCGCCGACTTCATAATATCTTCGCAGCTCATGAATGATAAATACGAAAGGATTACGCCTGACTTCGATACCCTGATTCCAGGGCATAGCTGACAGGATGTAGTATGCGCATTCCGGTTGTAATGGGAAGTTACAGGAAGGGTAAATGCGTCGATACGCTCGTGGAGAGAGTTGTCGGGGGCTTTCATGCGATGGCGTTATGATGGGCGAGCTCGTTCTCTTAGGCAAGGATGAAAAAAGCCCCCCGCAAGGGGGGCTTTTAACGTCAAGCGATATTAGAAATCGTTACCTTTCTTTGATGTATCGCTGAATCTGTCTGAACTGGCTCTTTCCATCGAGACCTGCCTGCTGCATTACTGCGCGGGCCTCGCCGCTTCCTAAATAGTGTCCGTTTTGGAATGGATGCATGGTCATCGAGAGTCCGGATTCTGATCTGATCCACCGAAACATGGTCGGCAGGGTGAAGCCCGTTATTCCAATAGCGTTTTTCGAAGCTGTTTCCGGAAAGATCTCACGCTGTTTTTCAATCGGCAACATGTCGAATATCTCGGCGCTGGATACGTAATACACATCCAGGTTCATTCCAGCCTGACGGATGAGTGGAAGCGCTTCTTCGACGAAGGCGTATGCTACTCCGCTTCCTTGTATGACTATCGTGGCCTCGCTCTTTCCATTTGCCTCTACGAGTTTGTAGAGACCGTTTGAAGTCTCAAGCACCGGGGCGAGATTGAGCGCTTTCCTGTCATAGACCGTTTCGCTCGGACGCGTCACGAACGGGGCTATCACCGCCGGCCTTTTTGCAAGGGCGGTGGAGAGCAGTGGCCACACTTCCTGGGGATCCCATGGCGTCATGGTTATCATCGTCCCTCGCGGGAAGTTTTCCTGCAGGAGTTGAAGTGCCTGCGGATCGGCGTGCGTAGGTCCATCCTCTCCGGTTTTTAATCCTGCGTGTGCGCATACGAGTATGAAAGTCTTGTAAGGTTCTTTTTTGATCTCTTGGCGCGACTGGCTTCCGATGCAATGCAGCCTCGCAGCTATATGCCCAAGCGGCGCTATGAATGCGCCGTACGAGGAACCGGCGCCGATGTTGTGACCGAAGGTGCTAAGGCCGGAGAGAACGCCTGCCATCGCATCTTCACATATACCCCCTACTGACAGAGTTCTCGCGCCTGCGTTGGAGATCGCGTTGAAAAATCCGGCGGGAAATTCCTTTCCGACTTCGTTGAAACTGGTTGAACCGAGAAGGTCCGCCGCCGCGACCAATATGGCTCCGCCGCTTTTCTTGTTGAGATAGCCGAGAGCTTTCCCCAGTTCCCCTCTCAACGTAGTTGACGATCCAGACTGAATGGCAAGTTTGGATGGAACCTTTAATCCCTCCTCCTTGGCCGTGCGATATACGGCTTCCATGTCGGGAGCGTTTGCACGTGGCTTTCTGGAAAGTTTTGCCAGTCTGCTGCGCGATTCGGATATTTTCTTCGCAAGGTAGGCGCATGTATCCGGGTTATTTTCCAAAGCCATGCGGATTGCCTTTAGGGCTTCCCAGAAGCATGCCTCGCCGACTGTGGAATCGTCGGAGCATCTTTTCTCATTCTCACAGCGCGGAATTTCCGAAATACGGTCCCCTATCAGCGGTCCGAGCGTCTTAAAATATCCGTCCGTGCAAAGTTTATGACCAGCTCCATGCGATGCCCGCCCTTCGATTCCATACTGCCATCCTTTGATTGTCCTGTACACGATAGCCGTCGGCTGCCCGTTGTTCAGTTCGGATGCTTTTTTCTGAGCTGCGAGTATCTGCGCGAAGTTCTTTCCATCCGGGACGGAAATGACATTCCAGTCGTACAGATATGCGAATTCAGCAGGGTTCCACTGGACGTAGTCTCCCGGCTTATCGCCTTCGCGGCAGACGGCGTTGGAGTCAATGGATGCCTGGTTCCAGTCGACGTGCATCATTATGTTGGCTAGCGATGATGTTCCGGCGGATGCGAATGCCTCGGCGACCCTGCCCGGGGTCATTCCTCCTTCTCCCTCCACTACGTGAACTACCGGCGCGTTCTTGCCGAACCTGTCGGCGGCTCCGAATGCCAGCCCCAATGATGCTGCCACTCCAACCCCGGAGGCCCCGGTCGAAAGCTTCACGAAGGGGGTCGCTGGTGTGGGATGTCCGTCGAGAGGCTTGGAGTTGAATTTTTTAAACAGCGGAGTTGATGTAGTAGGGTTTCTTCTGAAACCGAGCAGATCCTCTAACCTTAATTGAAGTTTTACATCCTTCGGAAGAAGATCCGGATCTGCTATGCGGACTATTTCGTTTCTCAGTGCCCACATCGCGTAGAGCCCCAGGGCCTTGTGTCCTGCAGCATAGGATATCATGTCCGCATCTTCCCTGTCCGGATCGGAGATATCGTAATTCATCGTTTCAAATAGTAGCGATGATACGAATCTCCCAGACGATATCGATCCGCCAGGATGCCCTGAAGTGGGCACGTAATTGTACATCATTGCGCAAAGAGTGCGATAGACTAGATCCAGTTTTTCAAGGTGATCAATCCCGGCACTTGCATCAGCAGTTTTAATTTCCTTCGATATGTCGATGTAAGTTCCGCGCCTCGGTCCGAATTCGAATGACATTACGTTCTCCTTTTTTGTTGTTGGTCAGCTGAGACGTTTGCCTTCCTTTATGAAAGCGGCAAAGCCATCACGATCGCGGGCCGCTTTCGATATCCGTTCAACGCCATTTTTCAGGTCCTCTATTCCGGTTGCGATGGAGAGCCTCAAGAAATGCTTCCCCGCGGTTCCTATTTTTCCGAAGGATTTTCTATCCATCGACGCCACGTGATATTTGAATAGAAGGAACATCTGAAACAGAGTCGACGGGCTAGTTTTCGCTTTTACTTCATCTGGAAGCGAATTGTAGGCAGATACAGCGCCTATGCTTTCGCATACACCGCCGATGTTCGGAAATACGTAGAAAGCACCTTTCGGCTTCTGACAGCTTATGCCCTCTATCGAATTTAGCCCCGATACTACGACGTCGCGGCGCTCTTGAAAGGCGGTGACCATCTTGCGTATTTCGGCCGGACTCTCCGGTGATTCGATTGCGACTTTTGCCCCCATCTGGTTGTAGGCCGGTATGCAGGAAAAGTAATTGATGTTGAGGTTCTTGAATGTTTGCGCTTCTTCGGCGGTAGGGAATACAGCCCATCCCACTCTGCCTCCAGTCCAGGAGTATGACTTTGAGACTCCCGATATGATTATAGTATTGTCGGGCATGAGCGGGGCGATGCTCCGGTGGACGCTTCCGTCGAAGAGTATGTGCTCGTAAACTTCATCCGAGTAGATCCTGATGTCCGGGTTTGCTTTCTTTTTTATCACCCTCGCGATTTCCGATAGCTGTTCTTCGGTCGCGACGCCGCCAGTGGGATTCGAGGGAAAATTGATGTAAATTAGCTTGGTTTTATCCGTGATCAGCGGTTCGAGCTCAGCTCCCGTAAAACTGAAACCGGCTTCTTCCCTCAGATGCAGCGGAACAGGCTTCGCCCCGATGTAGGCTATGAAAGATTCGTATATCGGGAACCCGGGGCTGGGATAGATTATTTCATCCCCCGGATTGCAGTAGGTCTGCTGGCACAAGCCTATCGGAGGTTTTGCGCCCGGGAAGACGACGACCCTGTCCGGTGTTACGCTGATGCCTCTTGATTTGGAGATATAGGATGCTATCGCCTCGCGAAGCGGAAGTATCCCCTGTGGATCGCAGTAGTGGGTGAGGTCGTTGTCGATCTGCTTTTTAACTTCTTCGCGGATATGTTTGGGCAGGGCGAAATCGGGTTCGCCCAAATTGCATTTGATGACTTTGTGGCCCTGCTTCTCCACCTCCGCGATGTAAGGCCCGACTTTAAATGCATTTTCCGTGTCGATCTTTGAAACCCTTTCCGCATACAGATTCATGTAACCCTCCCTGGTTTTGTTCAAAATCCGATGTGGGGCGCACTCTAGTGCTGATATCCCATTTAGTCAACCTCTGCTGGTTGCAGGTTTTCCTTGTCGGCTTGACCTTAAGCGGAAATTCACTTAGATTGTTGCGCCAATCAAAAAGGTACGTGATTTCAATGAAAAAGCTTATTATAAGGAAGGCTTCAAATCCATTTTATTTTCATTCCAGACTTCATCTGAGGGAATTGATCGGCTTGAGGGCTTCGAACCCTCATCAGTTTTCGATGGCAGATACCGCCGCAGAGACTTCGACAAGAACTCTTAGAGACAAAATAGTCGATGCGATCGAAAACGCCCTTACGGAAATATCTTTGCTTATAGATGGGCGGAAAAATTTGTTTCAGAACTCGCCTCGCTGGTTTGAATTAAAATTATGAAATATTTGCCTCATTCAATTCCATTCATAAAAAAGAGAGCCGTTGCATCCAAGGGGGTGCTCCTCCTCTTTGACTTCGATGGAACGATAGCCCCGATAGTCGGGGATCCCCTGAAGGCTGAAATGCTGCCCCATTGGCGCGATTGGCTCGTTGCCCTTATGGGGAAGAATAATATTGAAGTAGGTGTCGTAACAGGACGCGCCCAACCAGATGCTGGGGAGAAGGTCCGCATAGATCGTATGCTCATAGCCTCGGATCATGGCTATGAGATATGGCGCGGTCGCAAAAAAATATTTTCTATAGGGTCAGAGTTTACCGCCGAGATTAAAAAATTGGGGTCTGTGGTCTATAAAAAATTCGGGTCAATCTCAGGCGTCAGTATAGAGCAGAAAGATTATTCAGTCGCTCTTCATTACAGACATGTGGATGTGAAAAAGCAGAGCTTGCTGGTTAAGGAATATATGGAAATGATTCGGCCCATTCTAAAAGAGCAGAACCTCGAGCTTATGAGGGCGAAAAAACTTTTTGAGGTCAGACCTAAAAAGTTTTGGGACAAGGGAAAGGGATCGAAATGGATATGGGAAAATATCGCGCCCGGATATCTTCCCGTTTATTTTGGCGATGATACGACCGATGAAGATGCATTCAAGGAACTGAAGTCATCTGGTATCACCGTTCGTGTCGGTCTGAAAAAGAGCAGCAAGGCGGAGTATTATGTCAGAGAGATAGACGATGCCGCTCCTCTCATGAAGTGGCTACTCGAGGAATACGGGCGTTGATGCTCCTGGATTTTCTTTAAGCTTTCCTTAGGTATTCCGCTGCGGTTTCCGGAGGGGTCGGATTTATGTAGAAATCGGTTCCTCTTTCAAACCCGGCTATTATGTTGAGGGACGGAGCTATTTCGATGTGCCAGTGATATATACCCTCAAGGTTTTCACCAAATGGCGATGTGTGCAGCATCATGTTGTATGGAGGATCCTTCAAGGTTTGCTTCATTTTTGTCAGGACGGATTTCAATATCTCTGCCAAGCAGGTGATTTCGGAATCAGAGATATTTTCAAAAGAGCTTTCGTGCCGCCGCGGCAATATCCATGTTTCAAAGGCGTAACGGGGTGCAAAAGGACAGATGGCGGCAAATTTTTCATTCAGGAGAACTATCCTGGATTCTTGTTTTATTTCATCATCCAGCATCTTGCAGAATATGCACCCGCCCGTCGAGCGATTGAACTCTTTGGCAGGTGTGATTTCTTCCGAGAGAGCCTTCGGCGTTATCGGAAGCCCTATTATTTGCGAATGCGGATGTTCACGGCTGGCTCCGGCGCTCTGTCCATTATTCCTGAAGAGCATGGCATATTTCACCGATCCGAGTTTTTTCATATGATCGAACCTTGCCGTGCAGGTTTTAAGAAAATCCGAGATTTCTTGGACGCCCAGGTCGGCTAGCGTCACGGAATGTTTTGGCGTTTCGACGATGACCTCGTGGGTTCCGTGTCCTGCCATGTTTTTGTATATGCCATTCGAATTTAGTTCGGGCAGGGGACCCTCGGCAAGAGCCGCAAATTTGTTAGGGACAACCCTGGTTTTCCATCCCTGGGAATTTGCCTCGGTCCCTTCCCTTATCGCAAAAACTTCTTCGGGGGTCATCGATTCATTTCCCTGGCAAAAGGGGCAGACCCCCTCTTTGCGCTCCGCTTTTGAGACGGTAAAATCTTCGGGGCGCTTGGCCCTCTCCGGGCTTATTATTACCCATCTTTCGGTGATTGGATCTTTTCTCAGTTCTGGCATTTTGTTTCCTCGTATAAGTTAGAAAAAGATTTCAAACATTCCGCGTCCGGCTATCGTAGCTGCCGTGACTGCGACCCCTGCCAAAAAAACGCCGATCGTGTTCGCTACATAGAAGTTTTTTCGGCTCATTCCAAGAAGGTATGCCCCGACCGCCCCCGAATAGCTGCCGCTTCCGGGCAGAGGTATCGCGACGAATATCGCTATGCCAAGCGTGCCCCATTTCTCCACATACGGATGAACTTTTTTCTGAGCGTGTGAGGTGAAGCGGTTCCAAGCTTTTCCTATTAGTGGAATTTTAGACAGGAGCCTCATGATTTTATCGATCATCGGGTATAGTATGAAACCCAAGATTGCGTTCGCGGCTACGCATATTGTGAACGCCGACAGCCACCACATCCCCATCCCTTCAACGTGAAGGCCGAGTGGAAGATCGACTCGTCCACTGAGGATTCCGTATGGAATTGAGGCCCTCAGCTCGAATGCCGGTATCATGGTTATTACGAACAGAATCAGAATATTTTTTATCATTTGATCTTCCGGTATCTGCCGATTTTGAGATATCTGCCTATGTTTGCATCCTTCGATTTTTTTGGGATGATAGCGCCGATTGAACTCGTCATTATCGTAGCCATCCCGGGGCCGTGACCGGAAAGGTGCGAGTCGCCGTGTATCACTACCGCCACCGTTATCGCGCCGCCACGGTGGCACCATCCGAAGCTTGCATCGCAGTCCGCTATTGCAACGATGTCTCCCAGCTTCAAATCGAGAAGATCGTTTTGCTCCAGCAAATTTTTATCGGAGGATATCAGGTCGATATCTCCGCTTTTTGAATGCGTGGATCCCATTCCGGAACCGGTCAACTTTGCGGGAACTATTTTTGCTACCTCCACCTCAAGCTTTTTGCCGAGGGATTTCGGGGACATTTTATGAAGGAGTTCAGGATCGAGTGAGGATAATGTAATTTCCGGGAAATCCTCCAGACACAGCCCCTGTCCGAAGGTCCTGATCTGTATTTTGTCGTCGAGCGACATCTTTTCAAACACATCCTTTGGGAAATCTATGATTACATGTTCCACTCCGCCATGGTGGCCGGTGACTACTCCTTTTTTGCCAGCCATTTTTCCGCCGATGATTACCGCCTCGTTTCCTATGCAGGTCAGGAAATTGAACGCCACGTTGGGGCGTTCCTTTCGCTTTTCCGCATTGTGAACTGTGGAGACGCACGGTTCTATATGATCGGCCGCCCAGCCAAAAGCCGGATCTCCCACTAGCACGTTGAAGGTGATGCCACCTACGCTGGGGATGTTGTGGATTTTCCCGTCGCTGCCTATCTCATTTGGATAGGCCAGCGCCGGAGCTGGCTTGCCCTCGACTGCAATTTTTACCAGGCGCTTTTCGTTCGTCTTAAGCTTCATCGGTACCCTTTCTTTTGTCACAGCTCTACGAGTTTATATTTTCTGCTCCCCAGTCCGATTTTTTTGGCGTATTCGAGTTGCAGGCTGCAATCGAGCTCGGGATGGGCTTTTTTAAAGACGTCTCCGCTGTTTTGGACTACGAGTTCAAGCGATGCCGCATCTATCGCCACAGGATCTTCCGAGGCGAGTATCCCTACGTCGGCCGCTATCGGTTTTTCCCTTATTCCAGTGCAGTCGCAATTGGGCGTGATATGGCATACGAAATTAAAATAGTATGCAGGGATATCTTTCACCGCGCCCAGCGCGTATTCCACGATGCGCTCCTGAACATTTTTTGTCTCTTCGTTCCATGTGATCGAGAGCGCTGCCGTATGACACGCGATTATGCACTCACCACATCCAGCGCACAGCTTCTTATCGAGCTCAATCTTTCCGTCGGATAGCTTCAAAGCACTTTGCGCGCACGTAGGGATGCACATGCCGCATCCGACGCACTTTTGTGATGTGACTTTCGGCGCCGCGGATGAGTGCATTTCAAATTTTCCCTTCCTGGATCCGCATCCCATGCCGATATTTTTTATGGCTCCGCCGAATCCGGTGAGTACGTGACCCTTGAAATGCGATATTACGAGCATCCTGTCGGCGTTTGTTATTCCGGTGGCGATCTTTACCTTTGAAAAGTGTTTTCCTGGTATCGGTATCTCCCGATGTTCGTCTCCCAAAAGTCCGTCGGCTATGATTACCGGAATTTGGAGCCTGTTAAGCGAGAAGCCGTGCTCCGCAGCTACCATGAGATGTTCCACCGCATTGTTTCTGGGGCCATGATAGATCGTGCATGTATCGGTGAGAAATGGTTTTGCCTTTTTGGACTTTGCAGCCCTTATGAACGGGCGGATAAATTCCGGTTTTACATGACCGTCTCCACCGCGTTCGCCGAAATGCATCTTAATGGCCAGATATTCACCCTTTGATATCGAGGAGGGGAAGGCGGACCTCTCGATCAGGCTATCTAGTCGGTCGCGTTTCTCCCACGGAAGAAAAATAACTTCCGGTGCTTTATCGGGATTTGTTTCTGCCAAGATCATACCTCCGAAGGGGTTTGATTCATAGGTTATGGGCTGGTGTTGTCAATATAAACTCGTCATCAAGGTCATCATCCGTGCATGGTTTTGGCTGTGCCGCTTGCGGCGGACAGGTGGGGATTCCATGGCGATCGTGACTCGTGATCGGTAACGTCGGCATCCTGTCCGCCCGGTGTAGGTCGGTTTAAAATTTGTTGTAACGACAGCGGTTTTCGACCGTAATTTATCCCTTGCAGCGTCCGATAACATTGGCTATTACCTCAATCAGCGAAGAGGAGCTGCGTATGAAATATAAGATATTGAAATACATAGGTTTTTTTGGGTTGCTGTGCGTTATTTCGCTTTTTCCGTCCAACTCCATAGCCTGCGGACATGAGGGGGTCTATCTTGGCGTCGGTTACTCCCAACTATTCATGTTCACGAACGCCATTCAAAATAATCCTTTTGGCGGTGGGGCGAAGGTTAAGTTCGGCCCCGGATACGGCGGCCATTTCATCGTTGGATACGATTTTCCGGGCTCTCGCTGGGGAATTCAGATCCCGTTTGAAATAAACAGGCTAAAGCTCAACCAGAGCGAATGGGTGAATTTCATCGACCTGTCGCTTGAGGGGGTCCTTCACATAGTGGAATGGAAAAACGGGGTCGACTTCCATCTGGTAGGAGGTGCGGGATGGTCTTACTTGACGGACGGGTCTATTGATAACAACAGCCAGGCAGGAGGCATTTCTGCGAGCTTTGGCCCTGGGCTTTCCTATTATTTTGCCCGGACTGAAAAGGTGAGCGCCTCGCTCACCCTCGAGGCGCCGTTTCGTTTCATACGCTTTTTCGGAGACAATATCTCCAGAGGCGGGGCCTCCGTCTTTGCATTTCCAATCAGAATCGGAATGCAGGTCGGCTTCTAGTACGCATTTTTGGCAAATCCTCTTATTTGACAGCTAAAGCGGGGCGCGATAATCTCATCTCATGAAAAAACTAATATCCCTTGTCTGTTTTTTCTCCCTGATTTCATCTGTCGCATCGGCTTTCGAGACCATTGGGTTTCAAAATCCCTACGGAGTTGCGGTAGATCCTGACTCCGGAAGCATATATGTTTCAAACATCAACGGCCCCTATGATTCGCGTGATGGAAACGGGTTTATATCCAAACTGAGGGGGGATGGAACCGTCGATCAGATGAGATATCTTGGAGGCGAGTCGGGCAGCGTTACGATGAACGCCCCCAAGGGAATGGCGGTCGTAGGAGGCAAGCTCTATGCAGCGGACATAGACAAGTTGCGCGTCTTCGATTTACGCAAGGGAACCTTTCTTTATAATATCAACTTTGGCGACTACCTCGTCCGTCATCTGGTAGGAATAATCAAGGGGCCTGACAGGGCGCTTTATGTTACGGATGGTCCGGCCAATATCATCTACAGGATCGATCCGGATAGGCAGCATGAGGTCACGCTCTTTGCATCCGGCGATTTTTTAGGTGAGCCCCATGGGATATGCTGGCATCCCGTTCGTGAGATATTTATGATCTTGGGCTGGGCCTCCGGAGAGCTTTCGCATCTGGATAAAATCGGGAAGAGACAGATTCTGCCGTCTGTTTCAGTTCCCAGAATGGAGGGATGTGCCGTCGATAGCGCTGGGAATGTTTATCTATCCAGCGAATCGTTGGGCACTATATTCAGGCTTTCGACGGCATTATCGCTTTTTCCGTTTTCGATCAATGAAGGGAGTCCCGTCGGGATATTGTACAGGGAATCGGCAAAAGATCTCATATCCGTATCGATGGATTCCAACAAAGTGAAGAGTTTTTTGGTGGATAACGAAAAGTAATCGATCAGAAACGCTTGTAGTCGAAGGATATGCTCTCCGCGTTGCAGAGCCTTTTTTCGATGCAGGAGTTGCACTTTACATCCGGATCTATCTTTTCCCATACAGTTGGCGTTTCCATACAGAGATACACCTTGTGCCGCGGGAGTTTGGACAGGAGTTTTTCGTACAGCGGTCTGTATGCATCTTCGCGTATGAAGCGCAGATAGCGCATCTTTCCGTTGGAAGGGACGAATTCGCCGGTGTATATCTTTGTGTCAGGAAATCTCCTCGATGCGATACGAGAAAGGTCTTTTGGAAAACGAAGAAGCCCTAAGCTTATCCATGATATCTGCCTAGGCTCGAGTTTTTCAAATATTTTGTCGACGACGTCGAGGTATGCTTGGATCTCCGATGTCGCATCTTTTATTATTATGATGGGATCGAAGTGAAAGCCGACCCCGTAGCCCGCCGATGACACTTTTGCCGCAGCTTCTAGCCTTTCTTCAAGCGATGAGGTGTTCCTCTCTTCGGATGCGATATAAGCCGGAGTGTTTATTGACCACGAAACCACGGTCCGGTTTCTGTGACGAAGTTCCATAAGCGAATCGACGCAAAGCGACTTTGTTTTTAGCTCCAGAATTGCATTTTTTTTTGACGCGAAGAATGGGACTAACAGACTCGCCGACTCGGTGATCGGGTCGAGCGCTAGACTATCTCCGAGTTCGCCGGTTCCGATACGGAAGAACTTTCCTTCCTCCTTGGCCAGAAACGCTGAAACCTCAGCCAATATTTCCTCGACGTTTACGTAGACGGTGGTCCGTGGATTGTTGTACAGGTACGACTGCAGTATGCAGTAGCTGCATTCCATCGGGCATCCCGAGACGAGATCCAGAACGCGATAATTGCAGCAAAGATGTCCTTCTCCTATTCCTTGGCAGAGTTTAAAAGCCTGACCTTTGTGGGCTGTAAGAACCATCTGGTTTTTGGCGCTGGCCGCGTCGGTCGGACGTTTGAGGGTTCTCACATCATCGACGATATCTACTTCGATATCCTTGAGTTTGTTCATGATGCGTATCGTTTGTGGATGATCGGCCACGGATGCGTCGATCCAGACGTGTTCCGGCGTGAAGGGAAACGCACTAGTTTTTATTTTTCTGGAAGGCAGCCTTCTGACCTTCGAATCATGAGCAACTGTGGACATGGTTGCACCCTTACATATTAAGTATAGTTCTTGTCATGAATTTTTGTGGTCCCTGACGAAAAAATCAGGCGCGATACCATTCGAAAATCTGCTGCCACTTCTGTTTTTCGAACGCATCCTGAATTTTCTTGATGACCGCGTCGAGCTCTCCGGGATGTGAGAACTGGCATTCCAGTTTCATGTTTCTGTTTTCGAAATACGGATCGGCGACGACCCTTGCCGAATCGGGGAGTTCCAGCCCCTGAATCAACTCTGCGAGCTGACGCTGCCTCTGAGAGAGCTGCGGCAGGCGGATACCCTTGAGGGCCTTCCTGAGCGCATTGACTTTATCGGCCGAAGGTGCGGCCGGATTGGCTACGACCTGAAGCAGCTGGTAGCGATGAAGTATTTCCTCGACCGACAGCGCATCACGAGCTGAAATCTCACGCAGAAGCGAGAGCAGCTCGTTTAGCTTATTCGTAGAAGGGCGGATGTGAGTCAAAACCGCCAAAAGCGCCTGCTGCGTGGACGGGGTGAACTCAGCTATTCTGCTGGCTGAAGAAAGCGCGATATCATTGTTTACCACATGATTCTTGAGTGGTTCGGTGAGCGCGCCCAGAGAGAGCAACTGATGGAGTATCTTGAAACTCTGTTCTTCACCCAACAAGGGCAGGAACTGTTTCGTGAGATCTTCATCGGACATCGAATAGAACTGTTTCAGCTTTGTGAGTGCGATGCTCTTTTCGACCAGATTCAATCGGCGCGATATCGCGTTGTCGTGCAGATTCCACAGAAATGCCTGCGTCGGCGACAGGTCGTTGTGCTCATAGAGCATCGCCGGGATAGATTGCCTCTCCAGCTCCTGCATAGCCAAAACGCGTTTGTAGCCGGTGACTATCTGGTATGTTCCCTCCGGAGTATGCCGCACAGTGATCGGCTGGATGATTCCTACCTGCTTGATCGAACGTTTCAACTCCTCGATCTTAGGGGAAAAGGTTATGCGGTAGCTGTCATCCGCAATGTTTAGACTGGAAACGTTTATGTATTGGAGTAACATGGCGGCGGATAATGGAGAAGTCCTTCCAGAATTGCAATATTAATCTTTATCCGAATCTGATTTTTTGAAAAATTTTGGAGGCCTCTTTGATGAAGGAAAAAAATCTCGAAGAAACTTTTATGAAAGCCGCTGTGGCACAGGCGGTGCGGGCGGGAGAATTAGACGAGGTACCAATTGGAGCGGTTGCGGTTTTGGGCAACAAAATAATAGCCAGGGCGCACAACCTTCGTGAAAAAAAACAGGATCCGCTAGGTCACGCCGAAATTTTGCTGATCGAAAAGGCGGCGAAAAAAATGAAAAGCTGGAGGCTGGATGGCGTCACCATATATGTTACATGCGAGCCTTGTGTGATGTGTGCGGGAGCTATTTTGCAGTCGAGGGTGAAGAGGGTTGTATTTGGCTGTTTCGATCCGAAGGCGGGAGCGGTAGGTTCCCTCTTCAACCTGTCGAACGATAGAAGGCTAAATCACAGATTCGAGGTGAAAAGCGGGGTTATGGGAAAACAGTGTGCAGCTCTCCTCTCCGAATTTTTCAGGCGGAAGCGGAAGAAAAAATGCAAATAACATCTCCTCTCCTCACAAAAAACCCGCGCTTTCGCACGGGTTTTTTTGTTGCGGAGAGGGAGGGATTCGAACCCTCGGTACCCAGAAGGGTACAACGGTTTTCGAGACCGCCCCGTTCGACCGCTCCGGCACCTCTCCAGTATTTGCGTTATGCTGGCGACGACTGTAGGTCGGTGCTAGTCATTACGCAAATACTGGCCCGCCAAAGTTTTAGTGGCGGGCTCTTTCAGCAAGTTTTCAACAACTTTTCTGCCTTCGCCTGTTTTTAGAAATCGTTCACATTTCATTGCGTTATGCTGGCGACGACTGTAGGTCGGTGCTAGTCATTACGCAAATATTGGCCCGCCAAAGTTTTAGTGGCGGGCTCTTTCAGCAAGTTTTCAACAACTTTTCTGCCTTCGCCTGTTTTTAGAAATCGTTCACATTTCATTGCGTTATGCTGGCGACGACTGTAGGTCGGCGCTAGTCATTACGCAAATACTGGCCCGCCAAAGTTTTAGTGGCGGGCTCTCCACTGAGGTTTCTGAGTCCTCGATTTAAGCACTTGATGATGACAATATTTCCGTCATTCCTGCACTGTAAGCCGCTTTCTGCGGCGGGGCAGGAATCCAGTTACGGACGTTCAACTCATAACCGCACATACCTCAACTTTCGACCTTGAAGCCGAATCCCCCTACAACAGGCAAAAAGCTTTGTCTAGATCTCATATCGGTTGTCTAAATCATGCCCCTGTAGTATCGGCCCTCTCTTAAAATTGAAGAAAGGTTGGGAAAATGGAAATAGCGATAGTTGGACTCCCTCAAAGCGGGAAGAGCACTCTTTTTAAAATAATGACCGGCGTGGACAGCGGCTCGCAGCTCTCCGAGGTCGCTGTGCGCGGCGTCGCGAAGATCCCCGACGCGCGTTTTTTGAAGCTGGTGGAGATTTTCAAGCCCGCGAAGGTGACTCCTGCCTCCGTGCCGTTTGTGGATATCAACGCCCGCGGCGAGGGAGCATGGTCCGTAATAAGACAGAGAATCGGATCAGCAGATGCGATCCTACATGTCATAGATGCCTTTACCGATTCGGATACTGTGAAACTCACGGATAAGTACCAAAAACTTTCGGTGGAGATGGCGATAGCCGATCTCATAATGGTCGAAGCCCGTCTCGAAAAACTTATGAAGATCCCGGCGGCGACGCTGAAGCCTGAGGAGAAAATACACAGGGAACTTCTTCCCAAGGTGAAGGATATGCTGGAGTCGGGCGGCGGGGTGAGGGATGTCGATATGTCCGATTTCGAAAGGGACTCGCTGAAAAGCTTTTCATTTCTTACGATCAAGCCTGAGATGGTGGTCGTCAATGTAGCAGAGGGAGTTTCCGGGGTAGCCGCTCAATTCGTTTCGAAATCGCCGGTCGGTCGAAATGCCATAGAGATCTGCTGCAACATAGAGTCTGAGATCGCCGAGCTCGAACAGGCTGAGCGCGAGGAGTTTATGAAGTCGCTAGGGATCGACGAGCCTGCCTTTGCACGAATCATCAGGGAGGCCTTTTTGATGCTAGGCCGCATCTATTATTTCACCGTCGGCGAGGATGAGGTGAGGGCGTGGGTCATAAGAAAGGGCTCCACCGCGCCACAGGCGGCCGCCGCTATACACAAAGATTTCGAACGTGGTTTCATCAGGGCTGAGGTCGTCGCATACCATGACTTCATAAACACCGGCTGCGATCTTCATAAGGCCAAAGCTGCCGGCAAACAGCGACTAGAGGGAAAGGAATATATCGTCGCGGATGGTGATATTGTAAATTTCAGGTTTAATGTGTAGAGATCAGTGGCCCTGATTTTTATCCCTCAATTGTGGCTGCCTGATCCCTTATTTCCCCTTGAAACGGGGCCGTGTGCGGAACGTACCTACTTGGCGGAGAGAGTGGGATTCGAACCCACGTTACCGTTAAGTAAACACGCTTTCCAAGCGTGCGCCTTCAGCCTCTCGGCCATCTCTCCAGAAGCGGGCGCAATAGAGCATAAGGCCATTTCCAGGGCAACTCATTTTTGCATGAGCGGGGTTTCGCAGATCGCTAGATATTACGGTATCTGGTTCTGCTTCGTGCTTAAGTTTTCTGCGCGCCTTGCCGATTTTTCAAGTAGTGAAAAGATGAGAGCCGATGTGAACGGGATAGCTTCGCTGAATTCCTCAAAGCTGAGCGTCCCCGATAGTATGGATGCACCGGCTTCTGCGACAAACTCTCCCCAGTCTTGGCTGTAATAGCAGGATTTCGTCAGTCTTTCTAGTGTTACGAATTCCTTTTCGCCCCCGGACTTTATGGCCAGCATTGCCGCGACCCAGCCTTCAGATCTTTCACCTCCATGAAGCGAGTGACACATCTCATGAAGAAATATTGGGAAGACTTCTCCATATTTCCTGTCGAATTCGAAGAGGCGCACGAGGTTTTTGGAGCTGCAAAATATTCCCCCTACGTCTGAGAGGGTACTGAATCCGTAATACGTTGAAGTATTGGGATAGATTTCTATTCGTTTTACGCTGCTGAAAAGTGCGATGGGGCTTTTTGACATCATCCTCACTATTCTCGATCGTCTTGCTACAAATGATTTTCTTTCATCTGCCACAACTTGAAGAGTGATCTTCCTTTTAAATTCGGGGGTGAAGATGTCTATGGCCTGAGTGAAGATTCTTTCTGCAACAAGGTTTGCGCCTATTTCATTGATCTCCGATGTCGCCGGTATTGGGTGCCGGACTGTCGGAGTTTTTAAAGAGGCTGGATTGATTTGCGCGTAAAAGTGTGTTTTAAAGAAATTCCTGATTTCATCGGTGGATGCCTCCCGCCATCTCCTGTTCGGGAGGGATTTGTGGAGTTTGATATTCCTGTGATCTCCGGATCCGTTTAATTCGAAATCTCCGTAGTTGGTCGGCTCCGAGATCGGGTTTATGAAAAAATCCGTGTTTCCAATTCGTATCGGATACTGCCTGTACATCTTTCCAAATTTATCGGTTATCACTCCTATGGAGGGATAACTCCTTCTTGTCAAAGGGGCAACCTTTTCGCCTTTTGGAACTGCGAAGAGAAAGCGTTCGCTGCTGTTGAGGTCCATGAGAAAATGCGGATTGGCATTTTCACCTTCGCTTTCGATTATCTCCGCTGTATCGGCCTTGTGCGCTTCGTAGGCTCTTCCTTCGTACGCTATGAATCTGATGTCGGTCAGGTCGGCGTTTTCTATCCTGACAGGGGTGTTTCCTTTTTCATCGATTTGGAAGGCGAAGTAGCCTAACCCACTCACACATATTATTCTGACTCCATCTTTCTTCGTGACGAGGCGGGCTTTATACAGCGTCAAGTTTTGCAGATACAGATCGTGCGAGGGGATGTATACCTCGGGTATGTAATGGCCTTCTGAATCAGCAGCGACTACCGCACCGCAGCGGTGTTTTATTATGTAGGCATTTCCGCTTTTTGCCACGCAGCGCAAACCCCCGCGGCTTGGAGTTATTCTGCAGTGCCTTTCTATGGATTCCAGCGCGATTTGAATCGCCTTTTCTGGGATTTCGATACGCAATGTAGGGGGGAGTTTTTCGGGAAATTCGAATTCAGTTTTTTCGATCCTACCCAAATAGGTCTGAACGAAGCTCTCTTCCCTCTTAGCCATTGCCCAGAGCGCCGACTCCCTTCCTGCCGCGCCGGTCACTACACCTGCTGTCGCTGTGGATAAGGGAGCGGTCGCTGCGAAGGTGTGGCTGCCGGGCATACCGGGAAGAAACGCCGGAATGGTGGCAGTCGTCAGCGTTGGAGATGGTCTCGTAATATGAAGCATTGTTCCTTCTTATCGCAAGTTTTTGTCATAAGTTGCGATCTTTTTTGTTCTTTTTTGTTCCTTAAATCTGCTGTGATTGCACATAATTTCTCCCGTCAATGGGCCTGTTTTATGCCTGCAAAAGACTTTTATCTTTTATAGGATGTACTTTACCAGTAGTAGTCGACATATTTCAGCGTGTTAGGGGTAGAAATGACGGTTTCGAAGGAAAAGTGGGATTTGCTTTATTCCAGGATGAAGGCGGCCGGGATATCCGAGGGAGATATCGAGGAAAAGTTCGTCCGTTCATCCGGCAAAGGGGGGCAGAACGTAAACAAGCTCTCTACATGCGTCGTATTAAAACACCTTCCAAGCGGTATTATCATCAAATGTCAGGATGAGCGATCTCAGGGGATGAACCGTTTTTTCGCCCGCAGGCGCCTTTTGGAAAGGCTTGAGAGGGCGAGGTTGGGGTGCGAGAGCGAAGCGGAGAAAAAACGCTGGAAGATCAAAAAACAGAAGAAAAAACGTTCAAAAAAGGCAAAAGAGAAAATTCTTAGGGAAAAAAGAAGGATTTCTGAGAAAAAATCGCTTAGAAAAAGACCGGTTGAGGGGTGAGCGATGGATAGATGTTAGAATTCAGCCTCCAAATTTTTTTAGGCCATATAGCAACTCCTCCCCCACCTTCATCCGATGATGTAGGCATGGGAAGCGAAATTCCAAAAGATGGCATTTGTTTACAGCTCGATAACGGCTTCTATGTCGAGACTCCTGACGGGTTGAATTTTGAATATTATTCTGGCGACCCAAGCGGAGAGCACTTTGCGAAAGACGTATATAGCAGCACTCCCGATTTGAGCACTTTGGAAAGAAACGCCGAACGCTGCTATAGGGATTATCAGACCTTACAAGAGATTTTCAAGATGCGTCCTGCCTCAAAAAAGGTTAAAGAAACCCCTTCAGTATCCAAAGGGGAAGAGGGCGAAAAATCATCTTCCCCGATGTTTCAGGGGAAAACTCCTGGCGAATGGGTTTGGGACGATGATGGTATCACAAAGAGTAGAACCTGGGTTGGACCTGATGGCTCCGAGGCAACTGAAAGGATAACGAATGATGGGACGGGGGCCAGAACGATGGAATGCGATGATACTATATGTAGTTTTAGAGATGAGCGCCCCGATGATTTACGTGAAGAAATGAACTCCGCTGATGGATGGGAAGCGACCGATGTCGGTGGTATGAATTTTGATACCAAGATCGTCTATGATAGTGCAAGGAACAAGATGTTCGTCCTGGCTCGGGATGAACATGGTAACGTATTAGTCGTAGACACGAATGGTATTACAAATTTTCTAAAGTCCGTGGATGGGCACAAACTCAGTTGGGAGGTGATGGATAGCCCTGCCTGGAAGGATCTTATTAAGAGGTTTAAACTCTGATCTGAAATAGCCATAATCTGACCCGATGACCCGCATTTGTCGAATCGAGGACCCTCGACGCAACCGATAATCATTCGGTGGGCCTAGCAGGAATCGAACCTGCGACCCTCTGCTTAGGAGGCAGATGCTCTATCCACTGAGCTACAGGCCCGCCAAATGATTATCTAACAGTTTTTAAAAATCAAAAAACTATGTTGCATCGGGGGGAGGTAACCGACGAAGTCGGTATGCTCTATCCAGCGAGCTACAGGTCCGCGAAGCGATCCAATTCCGAACGACGAATTTGTGCTCCTACAACAGTTAAAATGGGTCAGTCAATCCTTTTTGAACCATCCTGAGATAAACCGTAGCTGATGGACCTTATGTTGTCAGGGAGGATGGTCATAGCCGGGGAGGACCTTCTCGACTTTTTTCGAAGCGGATATTCTCCGTTGACGTCATGTCGCTTTAATATGTTTTTGGGAAAGTTCCTCTCTATTCCGACAGCGAGTAGTTGAGTGTGACGGTTATCGGCGCAGGATAGTAGGGAAGGGGCTCCGCCCGCCTTGCTGTTTCCATGGCCGCCTCATCTAAAATATTCGCCCCGCATGAACTCGCCAGCTTTATCCACTTTATGCTGCCATCTTCATTTATTTCGAAGGAGATTTTGGGTTTTCCCTCGATCCCCTTTTTCTTAGCGGTCATAGGGTAGTACTTTCTTTCATCCAGGCGTCGCCAGACCTTTGAGAGGGTGTCCTGAGACCTGGCCTCACCGCCTCCGTAGCCGCTACCTGCCGACGTTCCGGAGCCGCCATGGATCGCGCCCCCGGTTCCTCCATCCTCACCGGAGCTTTTCGAGTGCGAATGTTCAATCCCGCTTTTCTGGGGCGATGCCTGCAAAAGCAGTTTCCTTTTCGTCGCGGAGGGGCTGGTGAATTCCCCAGCCGATCTCCCGGATATAACGTCTGTCACCCATACGCTTACAATCGAGCCACCTGAACCCCCTGAACCGCCGCTTTTTGCGTGATAGACTTCATGGCTTAGCCCCAGCGCTACCAGTATGGCGGCTACATGGATGAGCAGGGATATGGATAACGATTTTTTGAATCTCTCCATCGGAGAGGCACGATTGCGGGTTTTCCTGTCTAAGTCAACGGAGATCGAGGCCAATGGCACAGTCGCTTGGGAAGTCCGCTGGGAAGTCCGCCTTGTCCACGCCACCTTATTCTGTTAGCATTGCAGCCCATGATGATGAGGATAGAGAGTGATTTAAAATCAGGTGCGAGGAGATGGGTCGATCTGGGGGGGTGGTTGCTATTTTTGGGATGGATCGTGGTGAATTTTCTCTTCAAGCCATTTCCAAAAGGAGTTACTTCGATAGGAGTTGGCACCATCGTGCTCTTCGTTGCGGTGATGAGATTTTTGGCGGGGGGGTCGATCAGCATGTTCTGGCTCATAATCGGAGTCGTTTTCATGGGGGCCGGTTTTGGCCACCTCTCTGGAATCGATTTTCCGTTTACTTCGGCAGCCCTTATGGTTTGCGGTGTGATGATGCTTCTCAACAGTCGCAGCGCGGGTGGTTGACGAGATGAGCGAAAGATTTTCATATAACTTTGGAGCTGGTCCGTCGGTTGTGCCGCATGAAGTTTTAGATGCTGCTGTTGCCGAACTTTCAAGAAAAGATAGCCAGAGCATATTGGAAATCCATCACAGGTCGACGAGGTTTAAGAATCTACTCGAGGAATGTGAATCTTTATCGCGTGAGCTTTTGGGTATTCCAAAAAATTACAGGTTTTTGATTTTGCCGGGCGGAGGTAGGATGCAGTTCGCGATGATTCCTATGAATCTGCTTGAGGGAAGCGCCGACTACGCGATCACCGGGCTTTGGTCGAAGAAGGCTATGGAGGAGGCGGAGAAGGTTGGAAACGTTCGTGTAGCGTATTCTTCCGAAGATGCCTTTTTTTCGAAGGTCCCTCTGCCGGAGGAAATTGAAATAGATGGTACCGCCAGCTATCTTCATATCACCTCGAACAATACGGTATATGGCACTCAGTATTACGAGTTTCCCGATGCCGGTGAGCCTCCTCTCATCGCAGATATGTCGTCGGATCTCTTCACGCGCGATGTAGATGTTTCAAACTTTGCCTTGATCTATGCTGCTTTCCAGAAGAACTGCGGTATCGCGGGAGCTGCGGTGGTGATAATCAGGGATGATCTTCTCGAAAGGAATCCGAGAATTCTTCCGGATTTTCTCAGATACGGCATTCATGCCAATCACGGATCCCTTTTTAATACCCCTCCGCTCTTTTCGATATTTATCTTCAGGGAAATGCTTCGATGGATAAAGCGATCAGGCGGAGTTGAGATGCTTGGCAGATCGAATGACGAAAAATCATCTCTCATATATGAGGTGATAGATAGTTCGGATTTTTATACCGGCGCGGCTGAAAAAGGGAGCCGGTCAAAGGTTAACGTAGTATTCGATCTCTCCGATGACAAAATTACGAAACTCTTCATAGAGCGCGCAGAGTCCTTAGGCCTCCTTGGTCTCTCCGGGCACAGGTCGCGCGGTGGAATTAGAGCCTCGTTATATAATGCCATGCCCGTTTCAGGAGCGCACGCCCTGGCTGAATTCATGAGGGAATTTGAAAAACGATCGTGAGGCGGGATTATTTGCCGCCTTCCTTTCTGCCATTCTTGACAGTAGGCGTAAGTAGGCGTAATTTGTAGCAAAAGGGGGAGGGATGAAAAGGAGCGTTTTCTGGGTTCTGGCGATTGCGGTCGTGGCTTTGGTGATAACGTGCGTCTCGAAGCATAATGAGCTCTCAGCGCTCGATGAAGGGCTTGAAAAGCAGTGGACTCCACTTGTGAATGTTATTACCCCGATATATATGCAGATCCCCGATTTGGTAAACGAGGTGATTCTCTACAATGGCAAGGAGGATGAAGTGGTCCACAATCTTGCCACCGCTTACAAAGATTTCAATGAATCCTCTTCGACCTCTTCTCAGGTGACCGCTGCTAATAGGATAGAAGCTGCGCTTTCCGTGCTGTTCATCGAGGCTAGTCGGCGCTATCCGGGGATAGCGTCACATTATCAGTTTCAGAATTTGAAACAGATCTTTCAGACGACGTCAGAGGATATAGACAGGTTGGTGGAGGGGTACAACAATTCGGTCGACAACTTCAACAGCTACGTCAGGCAGTTTCCGAATAACATCGTCGGGATGCTCCTAGGTTCTGGTTCGAGAGCAGACTACTTCAGAAAAGAAAACTGACCGTATTTTATTTTGGGATCTCTTCAACCTTTTAGGGACATGGAGGTCATATGCTATCGATGATTGATGTACTGATATTGGCCGCTTACTTTGTGGTGGTGATGGGGGTAGGATTTTATTTTACCAAGAGGGAGAGCACATCAACCGATTACTTTCTTGCCAGCAGGCATATCGGTTGGATAGCGATTGGCGCTTCCCTGTTTGCGACCAACATTTCCTCCGAACACTTCATAGGTTTAGCGGGGACAGGCGCTGCATCAGGGCTTGCCGTCGGTCACTTTGAATGGCTGGCATGCATCATCGTGCTCATTTTGGGCTGGATTTTTGTTCCCTTTTATCTCAAGTCCGGCGTTTTCACGATGCCGGAGTTTTTGGAAAAGAGATTCAATAAGACCGCCAGGCGTTACCTAACCATTATCTCGATAGTAGGATATGTTCTGACGAAGATATCCGTGACGCTCTACGCCGGAAGCCTTCTTCTGAAACACGTTCTCGGCGTTGAACCGATGACCGGCGCCATCATAATGGTGGTGGCTACCGGCGCTTACACAATAGCCGGCGGCTTGAAAGCGGTCATCTATACTGAACTCTTTCAGACCTTCGTCCTGATCGGAGGCGCGCTGGTTCTGACAATAATAGGGCTCAATCAGGTAGGGGGATTCGAGGGGCTTTACGCAAAGCTTCCGCCCGACTACTTTCACATGTTCAAGCCCTGGGACCATCCGGATTTTCCGTGGACCGGCATAATCTTTGGAGCACCTATACTCGGGATATGGTACTGGTGTACCGATCAGTACATTGTTCAGCGCGTTCTCTCGGCGAAGGGGCTCGACGATGCTAGGAGCGGAACGATCTTCGCCGGCTTTCTGAAGATACTTCCCGTCTTCATACTCGTGCTCCCCGGGCTCATAGCCGCTGCGCTATGGCCGGAGATCCGTGGAGATATGGCCTATCCAAATCTAGTCACTGGACTTCTACCTGTAGGGATGAAGGGGCTGGTTATAGCCGGTCTTCTAGCCGCGTTGATGTCGTCGCTTGCGGCGTGCTTTAATTCCACCTCGACGCTTTTTACGATGGATCTCTACAAACCTTTCAGAAAGTACGCATCGGAGAGGGAGCTCGTCCTTGTGGGCAGGATCGCCACCGCCCTTCTCGTCGTAATCGGCCTTCTGTGGATACCGTTCATAAAATACCTCAGCTCGCAGATCTACATATACCTGCAGAGCGTGCAGGCCTATATATCGCCGCCTATAGCAGTCTGTTTTCTGCTCGGCCTCTTTTGGAAGAGAGCCAACGGCAAGGGGGCCATCGCAGCGCTCTTTGTCGGATTTATCCTGGGAGCTGTGCGCTTCGGCTCTGAGCTGGCATTCAAGGCGGGGAGGATCGATGGGGGATTGTTGTCCTACTATGCCAGTGCGAACTTTCTGCATATTGCGGTTTTTATCTTTGTCGTCTGCAGCGCGATTTTCGTGTTCGTCAGTCTCATGACGGATCCGCCTGCGCGCGAAAAGATCGCCGGACTTACCTGGAGTCTCTCCGGCGAGGCGGTGAGCGGAGTCGATGTGATGGCCCTGCCTGTGCTCGCCGAGCGGCCGTGGTGGAGAAAGATCAATATCCTGATGTCGGTTGTGCTGGTGCTAATCCTGCTGATGCTCTGGTGGAAATTCTTCTAGATAAATTTGCTGAGATAGAAAAGGGCTGCCCCGAAAGGAGCAGCCCTTTTAAAATCGACGCGGGATCGTTATTCCAGGTCGGAATCGGAGTCGCCCGCTGCATCGCTTGTGCCTGGATTTTCCGGGTACCACCTCTTCATGATCTCCATGATCTGATAGGCCTGTTTGGCGTTGGTTATCGTGAATTTACTGCGAGGCATGTAGCTGTCGCCTTTTTTCTGATATCTCTGGATGCGGATCTTCGGCGCGCCGAACTGGCCCGTTTTCGAATCGAGTTCCCTGATGAGGTACATTATGGTAGTCCAGGCCCCGCGGGTGAGAATTTCTTTCTTGAGTTCTTCGACCTTCTGCTTGCCATCCCTCTCGTCCGTCCAATTCGCCGTTAGTTTATCTATGCTTCCTGACATGAATGCTCCTTTCAATTCAACAATTGTGCGGGGCAATATACTTTTCCGGGGAAATAGATCAACATATTAAAGGGACGCCACATGCGGAGGCACGTATTGCAGGATGGGGAGCCTCTTAGAAAGATAGCATGTTGAATTGCCGGAGGATATGATGTAGGGGTTGCTTCAAAATACCGGAGGAGAGATGGATTTCAGGACCTGTTCCAGGGGAAGGGTTTTTATGGCGAGGTTCGATGCCGGGGAGGATCTCCTATCTTCCCTTGAGCGATTTGCCAAAGAAAACAAAATTTCGGCTGGGCATTTTTCGGTAATAGGAGGGCTGAAGAAACTTTCTTACGGGTTGCTCGGAAAGGGCGGCCACAAGGTTTTGAAATATGAGGCGGAGAGGTGCTTCGAGATCCTTCCGACCTTCGGCAACATCACTCTAAAAGACGGGGAGGTCATGATTCACGCTCATATAGCCGCAGCGGATGAAGATGAAGGCGTCCTGCGGGGTGGACATCTCTCCGAGGGATGCGAGATATACCCGTTTGCAGAGGTAGTGATAGAGGAGCTTTCTCCGCCGGTATATAGAAGCTACAACAGCGCTATAAATCTGTGGCCGCTGAATTTTAAGGCGACATCGGAGAATAGTTTTTTGTCGGAAAGAGAAGTTTCAAAATGATCGTAGATCGCGACCACATAGGTTTTTTCGGAAAGATGAATTCCGGCAAAAGCACGCTGATGAATCTCATTACGCAGCAGTGCACTTCGATAGTCGACGATACTCCGGGGACCACCGCCGATACGAAATTTTCCGCCTGTGAAATTCATGGCCTGGGTCCTGTGAAATTGTATGACACTGCAGGTATAGACGAGAGGGCCGCGCTTGGCGAAAAGAAGAGGGCTAAGGTTTTTTCCGACCTCAAGGAATGCGATCTGGTTGTGTTGGTTGTAAATCCGGCTACGCAGGATTTCTCCCCCGAAAACGAGCTGCTCGAATTTGCGCGCGATCACGACAAACAGGTTATCATATTCTATAACCTATTCAGTGAAGGTGACCGTGCCAGCGTACGTACGGCTGCCGCTGGCATGCCTCTTTCGATGTTCTACAAGAACATAGCGATAGATGCGAAGGACGATGCTTCGAGGATTCCAGTCATCGATTTCATCAGAGAGAATTTCGAGTCTAAAAATTTCAAGGTTGATCTGTTGCCAAACGTGGTGCGGGACGGTTTTTACATTCTCAACATACCGATGGATGTTGAAACCCCGGGCGGAAGGTATCTTCGTCCGCAAGCTATGTGCGAGGAATTCATTACCCGCAACTGGGCTTTTCCGGTTTCATACAGGATGGATCTCGCATCCGCGCGCAGCCACGACCCCGAGGTCGTTGCTGCCGAGCGAGGCAGGTTTGACAAATTAATTGCTGGGCTTGGGAAAAAGCCTGAACTCGTCATCACCGATTCTCAAGCGATGGATGTCGCAGGGAAATGGGTTCCTAAAGATATTCTTATCACGACATTTTCCATAGTGATGATCAACTACATGAGCCGCGGGCGCCTCAAGGCCTTCGTCAACGGCGCGCTATCGATAGGTAAGCTGAAAAGTGGCGACAAGATTTTGATAGTGGAGGCCTGCAATCATTCTCGTGTTGGGGAGGATATCGGCACGGTGCAGATACCAAATTATCTTTCGCATAACTTCCCGGGTGTCATAGTTGAGCATAATTTCGGCCGCGAATTTCAGCAAAATTCCACACTTTCGCAATATTCGCTCATAATCCACTGCGGCGGTTGCATGATAAGCTCGCAGAAGCTCGCCGCCAGAATGCGAGATCTCGATGCCCTCGGAGTTCCATACACCAACTACGGCCTCTTTCTTTCGTACATGCAGGGCGAGGATGTCATGCTAAGGGTCGTAAAGCCTTTTAGCCTGTAGCGGCAGAGGCCGTAAAATATTGACGACATTGGCGACGACGCGATCGGGTTTGGTGAGCCCCTATCTTTACGGCCGGTTTTTCTTGGACTTGAAATCGCTCAGACTAAGTATTATATGCAAGCTTATAACTTGCCATTGCTTGAATCGGAGGGGGTATGGTTAAAAAAAGAATTCTAATAGTCGGCGGGGTCGCCGGCGGGGCGACTGCCGCCGCGAGGCTCAGGCGGCTCTCTGAGGATGACGAGATCGTCATCTTTGAACGCGGGGAATACGTTTCCTTTGCAAACTGCGGTCTTCCGTATTTCGTGGGTAAAGTTATCAAAAAAGAGGACTCGCTTCTGGTCCAGACCCCCGAAGGCCTGAGAGCCCGCTTTAACATAGATGTTAGAATTCTCTCCGAGGTTGTGGCGATAGATCGCGAAAATCACGAGATAGAGGTGAAGGATCTCTCTTCAGGAAAAATTTACAGGGAGAGATACGACAAGCTGATACTTTCGCCTGGAGCGAGCCCGATAAGGCCCCCGATGCCAGGCATCGATGACGAGCGCATCTTCACTTTAAGAACTGTGCCTGATGCACGCAGGATAAAATCCTTCGTAGATGAGAAACTCCCCCGCCGCGCTATAGTCATCGGAGGTGGATTCATCGGCCTCGAGATGGCGGAGAATCTTCACGAACGCGGTGTGCATGTCACGGTGGTCGAAAAGCTTCCTCAGGTTATGCCTAATCTCGATCCCGAGTTTGCGAACGTCATCACGCAGCATATGAAATTCAAGGGTGTTAATTTCATCCTTGGCGCGGGCATTTCCGGATTCAAAAGTGGAGATGCTCTCGTGGTCGAATTGGAAAACGGAGAGTCCCTCGAGGCCGAGATGGCGATTCTGGCGATCGGCGTTCGCCCCGACACGGCATTTGTGGCCAAGGCCGGAATAGACCTCGAGAAAAACGGTGCTATCAAGGTTGATAGTGCGATGCGCACGAACGATCCGGATATTTTTGCGGTGGGGGACGCTGTTATCTCCGACAACCCGATAACTGGCGGAAGGTGGGGGATAGCGCTCGCCGGTCCGGCCAATGCACAGGCGAGAATAGCAGCCAACGTCATAAACGGGATCGAAGATTATTATGATGGTCCGGTTGGGACATCCATACTAAAGATATTTGATCTGGTCGTTGGATCGGCGGGGTGCACAGAAGGGTATTTGAAACAAAACTCGATTCCCTTTGAAAAGGTGTACACGCACACACCGAACCATGTTGGCTATTATCCGGGGGCTACCCCTATATCGGTGAAGCTGATCTTTAATCCAAAAGATGGCAGATTGTTGGGTGCGCAGTTTTCAGGGACGAAGGGGATAGATCGCCGCCTTGACGTCGTGGCATCCGTCATCAGGATGAAGGGAACGGTCGCAGATCTTACGAGGCTTGATCTCGCCTATGCACCTCCCTTTGGTGCGGCAAAGGATGTCATCAACATAGCCGGGTATGTCGCTTCAAACGTGATTTCAGGCGATACAAAGATTATGCACTGGAACGACGTGGACGGGGTGAAATCCGATCCTTCATGGGTCATGCTCGACGTGAGGACCTCCGAGGAATTTTCGCTCGGCACCATACCGGGTGCCATAAATATTCCAGTCGATGAGCTTCGGTCCAGAATTTCAGAACTAAAGTCCGGAAAGAAGATCCTGTCCTTTTGCCAGGTCGGGTTGCGCGGATATTTGGCCGAGAGGATGCTGCGCCAGCACGCTTTCGACGTGAGAAACCTTTCCGGCGGATACAAAACCTACACGCAGGCGACTGACAGAGATTCCAGAAACATAACCGCGCCTGCGGAAAATATCGGGAGCGACGATATGCTTCAACCTGTGCCAGATAAATTGGCTTCCACGCACTTGCTTGATGCCTGCGGTCTTTCATGTCCCGGGCCGATAAAGCGCACTTTTGAAGAGGTTTCGCGCATCTCAGATGGTGAGATTTTGGAGGTCAGGGCTACCGATCTCGGATTTGCTCAGGACATCAAGTCCTGGTGTGAGAACACCGGAAATGAACTGCTTTCGGTCTCTTCCGATGACGGTGTCATCGTTGCGAAGATACGTAAGCGTTCATATGATGAGGTGAGTTCGGCTAGGTCCACAGGTAACGAGAAGAGTATCGTGGTATTTTCCGGCGACATGGACAAAGTTATGGCGGCATTCGTAATCGCCACCGGTGCTGCCAGCATGGGGCAGAGGGTGAATATGTTTTTTACCTTCTGGGGACTAAATGCCATCAAGAGGCCGAACCCTCCGGCAGTGAATAAGGATTTTCTATCCCGCATGTTTGGCATGATGATGCCCAAAGGTGCATCTTCGCTGAAGCTCTCAAAGCTCAACATGGGCGGAGTCGGCACGCGCCTCATGAAATACGTGATGAAATCCAAAAAGGTTGATTCCCTGACCGATATGATATCCACCGCGCGTTCCGCAGGAATCAGGTTTGTAGCCTGCCAGATGTCGATGGATGTAATGGGGATATCGCGAGATGAGCTGATCGACGACGTTGAAGTGGGCGGGGTTGCCACATTCGTGGCGGATGCCGACCGTTCAAATGCAACGCTGTTCATATAGATACCTGTCTTAAAATCGTGCGCCTGTCCGTATATCGGGCAGGCGCTTTTTTTTAACTCCCAGTAAAGTCTGAGAAATTTTCTGGCATGCGAAGTGCAATTCATCTCATTCATGAAAACAAACCTCTTTAAAATGATTCGTAATAGCAGGGGGCAGGCGGCGACGGAGTATATGCTGGTCATAGCGGTCGTTGTCCTGGGGCTCGTATCCGCCGCGAGCCACTTCATCCCCGTGTTCAACAGCGCGGTGGCGGGGCTTGCGCACAACGTCGCTGGATGGCTCACCACCAACCAACAGATGTCAAATCCGCAATGAGAAGAGGATATCTGAAATGTGGTGCAGGATTCGCGTCGGTGGAGATGATTCTCGCGATTCCATTTGTAGCCGCGCTTATCTTCGGCTTTGCGATGATAGTCTCGGCTTCAATAGGTGGGATGACCGATTCGATGCGCTCCTTTTACATTTCAAGAGGGCGCTCGATGTTCTGTGAGGGGTTTTGTCTCCCCCGGGTGGAGTCCAAGAAAATCCTGCCTTCTTTGCAAGCGCTTCCCCCTGATCTTTCAAATGAAATTCTAAGGGGAGGAGATACCCCCTCGCCTTACTGCAGATCTTCCGGAGGATATCGCCTGTGTGCGCTATGAGATTTGGAAATTGCCGCGGCTTTTCGTTCATTATGACGATGATGCTGGTTCCTGCTTTCATGGCGGCGCTTTCCGCCGTGGTCCTGATCGGACAGGTATCGATCGCGAAGATGCGTTTGCAGATCGCCGCCGACCGCGGTGCCTATATCGGTGCGATGACGCTCGCAAAATCCCTGAACGAAATCGCATCTTCCAACAGAGCGATCCATTCGGCTTTTAAGTCCATAAGAAAGGATTTTATCGGCGACATGCAGCAGAGCGAGTCCGCCGCAAGAGAAAGGATAGAGAGGTATCAAAGCGAGATCGGGCTCGAGTTTCAAAAGGTCGGCAGAATTTTGACTCGAGCTCCCGAGCTCGCCCGCTCGTACGCCCTTGCGGTAGCCATGTCAAACGCCCCTGCATCTGAGTTGGAAGTCATAGTAAAAGCCGATTTTGCCATATCAGACCGACTCGATCCGGATTTTCAGTGGAGTCGGCTTTCATACGATTTTGTGGAGGGGGGTAATTTTGCCGATCCGGAGGGGGTCGGGCACGGCTATTTCGATGCCCTTTCGCATCTGCTCAAAGAACGGCGTTTCGATGGATGGGTTGCGGTCGTCGCGGCGCAGCCTGTCGCGCCTTTGTCTTTGTCCACTTCTTACGGCGGAGTTTTTTCTGTGACGGCGACCTCCGCTGCCAAGGCCTACGGCGGATCGATAGTTAATTACGCTATTTCCCACCATGAAGATCGCCAGTCTATGTCCAATGAAATTCTACCCGACTGGCTGTATAGGGCGGCGATGATTCCTTTTGAGCTGCTTAAGGGAGGGGGATGATGAGGTTTTCTTTTGGTGAGGAGGGCTTTGCGGCTCTGGAGATAGCGGTGGCGGCTCCGCTCGCCGCGCTCTTCATAGTCATTGTCATGCAGTTCGCCGGTATCTTTCATGCAGCCATGAAAAATATCTCGGATGCGAATCTCGAAAGCTCGCTCGCCGCGCAGAAGTGGGAGATCGCCAATGCGCTCAATGGGATGAATAGGCCGTGCATCGAACGTTCAGGGGCGGACCGCTATAATTCGCGGAATTTGCGCATACCGACAGGAGTCGGTGACTCAGTTCTTCAAACATTCACGGGTCAGGGGGTTCTCCTCTATTATGAAGATATCTGCGATGATTGAGTTTCTCAGAAAAAATAAAGGGATTGCTGTTCCCGCTATAGCGGCCCTGGTCGCAGCTTTTTTGGCGATGGGACATATCGAACGAAAGGAGCGCGAGCTGCTGGGTTTTGCCGAACCTGTCGAAGTTATAACGGCTTCGGAGGATATCAAGGCGGGGGATATGATATCGATCTCTGCGATAACCCGCGCTTCAGTTCCCAGAAAATTTCTCACCCCGCGTCCAATTTTCAATATTGTTGAAGCTGTGGGAAGGGTCGCGGCGGTGACAATACCCGAAGGGTCTCAGATATCGCAGACCTTTCTGCTGCCTGAAGGGGAGATTCCTCTCTCATCGATAATTCCGGACGGAATGCGCTTGGTCACACTCCCGCTGCCGGAGTCCTACGGCCAGATGTATATTTCAAGAGGGGATCGCGTCGATCTTATCGCTACTTTCGATCTCAAGGAAAACGGATCTGCAAAGGGAGCCTCGTTCCATCTCGTCGAGGGCGCATTGGTTGTTGCGGCCGGGGATAGAAATGATCATTCGGTTTCGCCACGTCCGAAACAAAAGGA
This sequence comes from Myxococcales bacterium, assembly GCA_012513515.1. Classification (NCBI taxonomy): domain Bacteria; kingdom Pseudomonadati; phylum Myxococcota; class Myxococcia; order Myxococcales; species Myxococcales bacterium. The sequence goes on from JAAZCA010000036.1 coordinate 87,224, forward strand.
GGCAGGGATGTTCGGTGGGATTAATGGCATCACTTCAGAAAGGGGAACGAAATCGATCTCGATAGCGGTTGCCCCGGGGGATGACAGCAAAATCTATTTTGCCTCCCACTTTGGAGAACTTTCTTTTTCCCTTCGGCCTATGGGCGATTCGGAGGATTTCGAAAGCTCCCCGGCCACCATAGAGTCAATCGCAGGAAAGTTTCATGAATTGAATGAGAGGGGAGTCCGGTTTAAGGAATTTCGTGGGAGATGAGATGCATAGGCGGTTTAAAATTTTTATTACGTTGTTCCTCATCGGTTTCGGGTTATCATCGGAAGCTGGAGTTTCCGATGCTTCCGATCTGCCGGAGATCATGACCCTCGTCAGGGGACAATCCAGGACCATGAATCTTGAATATGAGGTCGGCGACGTAGCGATAGCCGACAACAGATGCTGCGACTTCCAGGTCTCAACCGATAGAAAAAACCTATATCTCTCGGCGAAGGATCGAGGTGAGACCTCTTTGACTGTTTGGGATTCGTCAGGTGAGAAACGCGACGAGTTCAGGATCAGAGTCGTTGTAAGTACTCTGAAAGATATCCTGGATGCCGCTACCGAGAGATTCGGCTCCCTTGATGGAGTCAGGATTGAGATCAGAAATGGCAGGGTTGAGATAGAGGGAGAGGTGGCTGATCCTCGTGAGTTTAGAGAAATAGAGTCGTTTTCATCACGCGATTCGAACGTAAAAAATTCCACGCGGTTGTCTGAAAAATTGATAGGCAGGAGGGCTCAGCTGATCGAGGAGAGCATAGGGATCCATGGAGTTAGGGCGCGCCCGATGAGGGACAAGATACTTCTCGAGGGGGTTATCTATGGCGAAGCGGATCGAAAGAAGGCCCTTGAGATAGCATCCCTTTACTCCGATGAAATTGTGGATCTCCTGGAGGTGAGGGATGTCGGGCGCAGGATCGGCGATGGCGAGTTGGTCGAGCTGGAATTTCACATGATGGAGGTTAAGAAGGGGGCCCTGCGCGAACTTGGGCTTAGCTGGGCTCCGGGCGCCGTACCAAGTGGTGGCTCTGGCAACGGTTCGTTTGGCGGGGATGGAATTCTTTCCTCGATAGGTGATCTGGGAAGGTCGGTTTTGGGTTTTGTCTTTCAGTTTATACCGAAACTCAAGAGCATACGCGAGCGCGGCGAGGGAAGGGTTCTCGAAAATTCATCGGTGGTTATAAAAAGCGGCGATGCGGGAGAAATATTCAGCGGCTCCGAAATTCCTTTCTATAGGGATGACGAGGTCGGTTTTAAAAAGGTCGGAATAGAAATAAAGGCTGAGCCGGTTGTCATTGGAGATTCTGTAGACATAAAGCTCAAGACGACTCTTTCCTCACCTTCTCCCGATATCAGGGGCGCGGTGGATACTCATACCATATCCACGACCGCGCTTTGTCCGCTGGGATATAGCGTGGTGATAGGAAATATAATCCGCAATGTCGATGTTAAGATGAAAAATCGAGTGCCTCGCGGAATAGACACAAGCTCGGCTCTGTTTACATTGTTTCTTTCGAGCGATTTTCAATCCAATCGCTCTGAGTTCGTTGTGTTCATCACGCCCAAAAAGGTCAGAGTTCCGTCTCCCGGCGCCGTTAAGCTTGCTGAATTTCTTTCACTAGAAGAAAAAATAAATTCCGACGCAGAAGGTAAAAGAGGTATCCCGGAGAAATCTGCCTCAGCAAAAAAAAGGAATCATAAACAGCGGGGTGCGCGCAGGGCAAGGGGGCATAGGTGAGGATCGTGGCGGTTTCAGGGATCGAAGAGGGCAGGGATCTTGCGGATTCGATTTCATCTGTCGATTCCGGCATGCGGGCGGAGAAGATCGGCTACATAGTCCTTATTTCTGAATGTGGTTTGAAGCATGGGCTGGCGTCCTATGAGGAATATAATCGTCTGTTCGATGAGTTCGATTCCAATTCGTTCAAAAATTATGTGAGGGCTAAGGGAGTATGCGGCCAGGCTCTGGTCGTTGGTGAAAATGAAATTTCGGAATCGGTTTTTTTCGCCATCGGCGAAGCCTACGATCTAATGATTTTGGATAGACGATATCCATGGAGCGGTAAAATGCCAGGAAATATTCCCATCCCTCTTGTTTATTTTCTCGGGGCCTGTGAAAGGGCCGAAGTCTCCCGGATGTGTAGGAATGCGGCTAAAGAAATCGGCTCATCTTCACCCTTCGTGCCGGTCGGTTTTGCCATGCGAAGCCACGACCTTCATTCATCGGTCGTGATCGCGAGAAGGTCGGAATTGGCTTTCATAGGATCTTTTGACGATCCTTCGATTGTGGCGCGGAGGCTATTCGACCATTCAGCTCTTTACGAATCATGCGTGCGTGTAGGCGAAGTCCTTGGTTATGAAAGTTCTCAAAAACCTCCATCTTTGCCACGGCCATCGTCACCAGCCGCGGTTATAAATTCCGAACTTTGCGCCACGGATCTCTTGGGATGTCAGGCAATATCAGACCTTCTCGGCGACGAAGATGTCACCGAGATAATGGTGAACGGATATGATCGGATATATGTCGAAAAATCAGGAATAATATCGAAGGAAAATTGTTCATTTGAAAGCTCTGAGGCCCTTCTCTCTTCCATCGAGAGGCTTATATCGTATTCAAACAGAAGGATAGACGAGCTTCATCCCATGGCGGACGCCCGCCTATCGGATGGATCCAGAATAAATGCGGCGATTCCACCCATATCGATAGATGGTCCGGTCATGACCATCAGAAAGTTCAGACGAGATGTCGCTTCAGCGAAAGACATAGTGGAGGGCGGTACGATTTCCGCGGATGCTATGGAATTTCTCATGAAATGCGTGGCCAGCCGAGGCAGTATCCTCATATCCGGGGGAACCGGCTCTGGTAAAACTACGCTGCTGGGCATACTCGGCTCTGCCATACCTTCATCCGAACGCATTATCACAATAGAAGATGCCGCTGAGCTTTCACTAAAGACGGATCATGTGGTCAGGTTTGAATCGCGTCCGCCTAACATAGAGGGACGCGGAGAGATATCCATCAGGGACCTTCTGAAAAACGCGCTGCGAATGCGGCCGGACAGGATAATAATAGGTGAATGCCGCGGAGCGGAGGCGGTCGACATGCTGCAGGCGATGAACACCGGCCACGAAGGTTCTCTTGCGACGATCCACGCAAATTCTCCGAAGGATGCGCTCTCCAGGCTTGAGACCATGGTCCTTATGGCGAAGGTGGAAATTCCGATATTGGCAATAAGGGAGCAGATAGCCAGGGCGATAGATTTCGTCGTTCAGGTAGTCAGATTTGCCGACGGAAGGAGGAGAGTTGTGAGTATTTCAGAAATAACAGGAATAGATTCTGGCGTTATAGGCATGCAGAGTTTGTACGAATACAGAAAGAAGGGTGATCTCCTCTTTTCCACAGGTATGCGCGCATCTTTTTTTGACTCAGGCGATACTGCGGGAGAATTTTTATGACCGGATTCATAGTAGCCGTGCTTCTCTTTGGATCTGTCTTTGTATTATTTTCGAATCTCTCATTAAAATCGATTTTAGATGAACTCAGGAGGCGTATCGGTGCGTTCTTTTTTTCAAGGAGGATGAAGAAGTGCAGAGACCAGATTTCTACAGCGCTGGCTGTAGTGGCCAATTCGCTACGCGCAGGGATCTCGCTGCAACAGTCGATAAAATCGGCTTCCGATGAAATTTCGGCCCCTCTCGGAGAAGAGCTGGCCGCCTTAACTTCCGATGTCGAGAGCGGCGTCTCGATAGAGCGCGCAGCGGATAAAATGGCTCAAAGGGTCGCTTGCGAGGAGGCGATTTTATTCGCGCAATCGATTTCGGCGCTTCGCAGATGCGGTGGCGATATGATTGCGGCTCTGGATATCGTCATGGCGATATCGGCTGAGAGAAAACGCCTTTCAGATAAGATCAAGACCTGCGGTGCTCAAGCGCGTTTCCAGATGTGGACGCTTGCTGCAATGCCATGGTTTCTCGTCGTGGCGCTGCATTTTGTATCTCCCGGATACGTCTCTCCGTTGATTCGAAGCAGGCTTGGAATTTTCTTGATCATGATAGCGTTGAGCCTCGAGGGGGTCGGTATTTTCTGGATACACCTGCTTTCAAAGAGGGCTCTTCGATGAGTATCTCCCGTCTTTTTATGATTTTTGTGGCGGCGTGCATGTTCGAATCAACTCCTTTTTCCGCTTACGCACATCAAGGTCGGTATCTCGTCGCATATTCCTTCGATGAGAAAGGTGCGCGCGTGATTGATAGAAAAATAATAAGGAAGATCGATTGTGTTTCGATGAAGGGAAAGATGAAAATAACGGCGCCAGAATTTGCGTCGGCTTTTGCATGTTCCGCCATATCCAGCGGCGGAATAGTGCTGGCCGATGTTGAGGGGGAACTCTTTTCTATTTCCGTTAGGTTGGGAGCTTTGGATGACAGATGCGCGGAATGTCGTAATTTATCCGTCGAGTCTTTCATCGATACTGGAGCTTCATCGCCTCCAGAGGAACTCGTGTGCAGAAATTTTTCAGGCAGCGGCAAGGTCCTGCTTGATAAAAAGGGAAATGCTACCGCGGGCGTGGCTGAGATCAAATTTAAAAATAATTGTGAAGGATTGTTTAAGCGGCGGGATTCAGATGAATCAATTTTCGATATGGCGTGGGCGTATTTGGGGTAATAATTTTTATGGAAAAATATATCTCATCGGCAATAGCGGGGTTTTTGGCATTCAATATGGTTCCACCCCTGATACGCAGAATAAACTCGTTTATGCTGGGGATGGATGCGGCTGCGGAGCGAGAGCGTTCTCCGCTGCTTAAATTTTTACTTCCGGTGGCATCTTTTGCCTCTGCCCTAGTGGGGGATTGGAAATTTTTCAAGAACGACAAATATGAAAGAGACTTTGTCATTTCAGGCCTTTGCATGCGGACCGACTTGAAATCATTCGCGCTTATGCATGCTCTTGTATTTCCGGTGGCAGGGGCTCTTTGTTCGATTCTCTGTTTTTCCTTCGGGATTCCAACCATCGTCATCGGATTAGCCGCAGGGAGGTTTTTAGGGCATGCATGGATTTCTGCGATGATCAGGGAAAGGGCGCGATCGATAGAAAGGGATCTCCCATTTTTGCTCGATCTTATGAGTATATCGATAAGCGCGGGGAGCGATTCCATACAGTCGATGATAAGGATATCTTCAAGGCTTGGAGAGGGTCCTCTCAAAGAATTTATTTCGGAAGCTGCGCGGAAGATGGCGTCAGGTAAATCCAGGAGAGAGGTTATGTCAGAGATGGCGGCCAAAAGCCCATCTCCAGAACTTGCATCTTTCGCATCGCTGTTGGTCAACGCGGAGAGGCTTGGGGTCGGCGTCAGCAAATTTCTCCGCTCTCAGGGCGCGAGCATGAGAAGCTCCCGCCTTATGGAACTTGAAAGGCGCGGTATGGTTGCGTCGCAGATGATGGTTATTCCAATAGTCATGCTGATAATGCCGGCAACCTTCATCGTATTGTTCGGGCCTGTGATCGTGCGTTTTGCCAGCGGAGGAGTAGCGGCGGTGATGGGAGGTGTTATTTGAATCTGTTCTATTTTACAGGCTGGGTCCTCTCCGTTTGTGCAGCTTTTTTTCTTTTCGTGCTCCCGGCTATCGCAGGCAGGGAATCGAGTTTGCATGAACGCAGTAGCGATTTGGAAATTTCAAAGGCGCTTCTTGATCTTTTTGTCGCAACAGATGGGAAGGGCGCCATCCTCATCGGCGAGTCAATGAACGTGATCCTTAGCAGTGAAAGGGCGAACTCCCATTTCGCTTCTGTGGACAGCCAGACAGGGGGGCTTTCTACGGAGTTTAAGAGAGAGTATCTGACCGCTCTCCACATGCTCAAGGAGAACGGCAGCGCTTCTTGGAGGTCGCCTCGAAAAGGCGGCGAATTGTTTTTTTCAGCCCGTCTGCTGTGCGATCGTGTAACGCTGGTGAGATGTTCCGATGAAGTCTTTGAATCTTAAGAAAGGAGCTCCTTCTGTGAGCAGAAGAGTTTTTGTCTGGTTTCTCCTTGTCGTTGGGGTCGTTTTTCTGTTCATCGGAAACTTTAAGTTCGACAGGAAATCTGAAATCGTGGCTCTTCAGAAAAAAGATTTGGAGGATATGAATGTGCCTGAAACATCACAGGAAATTTCCAGACTCCTCAAGCTCGAAGCGGTTCGCCGTGTCCAGCTTGGTGATTTCATCTCCGCTGCCGCAATTTGCAGGCGTTCCGCTTTTTTGGATCCAGAGAGCGGTAATTGTCAGGAATATCTTTTGAAAAGAGTCGATAAAAAAATGGCCGGATTAAAGTCGGCGGTAATTTCACTGGAGGCGTCGGGGTTTCCCGGTGAAGCTTCGCTGATGGCGCGAAGCGCGGAGAGAATCGAAAGGATGGAGGTGCCGGAGTGAGGTCTCTTATTTTGAGCTCCGTTTTTTTTATTTTTATAGCTTCGGCTATTTCGTGCTCAGGGGCGGGAAGAGTAGGGGAGGGAATCGCTATCGTGGATGAGGAGTCAGCCGCGGGCGAAATCCCCGCGGGGTTTCTGAAGGATATCAGAGGGCACATATCTAAGGGGGATTTCGTACAAGCCAGGGCTTCTGTGCTTGAGGCCCTCGAACTTTTTGGGTCAAACCCGAGCATCGTCAAGCTTATGGAGTATATTCAAAAGCAATTTGAGCGGCAGAAAGATGTAGATGCCAAGAACTCGGCGAAACTTTCGGCGGTTTCATCCTATGTCGATGCAATTCTTTCCTACGAGTCGGGGGAAAATGAAAAGTCTCTTCGGGAGATCGAAACTTCCCTTTCCGATCTCAAAAAGTTTGCCGCGGAGCCTCCCATTCTAAAGAGCGTTTTGCGCGCAAAGGGTTTCGTGAGCGGGTTAGTAGGGGAGTCGTGTCTTGCCTTGGCCGCAGAAATTCAACAAAAAATACGAGAGGCATCAGGCATGGAGGACCCTATGGCGATGCTGTCGGCGCTTCACGATGCGTGGTATCATCCTGAGCTGTGCGAAAGGGAGAGGGGGCGAGTTTTTTCTGCAGTCGAAGCGGAGCTTGCAGAGCAGATGAGCCTCTTTCAGGAAGAGGAAAAATTTTTCGGATGCTCCAAGCAAATTCCTTTCTATAAGGTGCTATGCCAGAAGTTTCCGGATGCGATATCGTGCCGGGATGCAGAGTCGAGGATTGAAAGGTGTTCAAAGGAATACTGATTTTAATTTACGCTCTTGTATCGTTGTGCCCGTTTGGCCTCTATGCCGAAGTATGTATGTCCGGCGAATCAGCCTCGGAGATCGGAGCAGGTCTTGATGTAGATTTTATGGACTTTGAACTTTGTTCTGGCGACGGCGTTATTTTTAAAGACAAGGGCGTTTCGATCGAAGTTGACTGCCATAGGAAGCCCAAAAATAATTTCAAGAAGGGATGGATATATATATCATCTCCTGATGGTGGTTTTCACGCCAGATGCGGAAATAGATCGAGCGAGCCCTCTTCATTCTACTTCAGATGTCGTGATCTCCTCAGACGATTTTCCAACGAAGGTATCTCGAGCCCGGCGCGATGCTCCAATGAAGATGCGATGTATTTAAACGAAACCGCATCCCGTTTGCTGTCTGAAGGGGATTTCTCTTCCGCGGAAGCGTTTTCACGCCGTGGAATCGCTGCGGATTCTAAATATCTCCTGAATTATCTTGTTTTGGGGAGATCTCTTTTGGCTAAGGGGATTCGCGAGGACGAAGTCATCTCCGAGCTTATAAGTCTGGGATCGAAGGCCCCCCACAGCGCAGATGTAGAAGCGATGCTTTCAAAGCTGTCGAGAATGGAACTCAGATGAGAGACTCTTTAGGAACCTCTGAAAAGCTAGCTGTAACAATAACTTCGACCATGGACAATTGACCATCGACCAAAACATCAAGAAGCTAGAATCTAGAAGTGAGAAGCGAGATTTCTACAGGCGAAGCCTCTCGCTTCTAGCTTCTGTTTTTTCCAGTCACGGTCGTTGCTGGATCCCCGATAGAACCATTCGGGGATGACAATCACGCCGTCATTCCCGCATGCTGTAAGCCGCCGCTACCGCGGGGTTCCAACCGTTCACCAGTCACAAGTCACGAGTCACAAGTCACGGTCGTTGCGGGGATGACAAGCGCATAGCTTTTAGAGGTGCCCTGAATTTGCTGATTTTTCAGAGGTTACTATACTAGACAATGCGTGTGCCACTAAACTTATCCGACTGTCGTTCTTCCGAATGATTGAAAATTATTATTTAATGTGCGAGTATCCGCCGCATGAAGAGTAAAAGAGCGGCCAAAGGTAAATCACGGGTTAATGCTAAGACTAAGACTAAGTCTAAGACTAAGACTAAGTCTAAGTCTAAGACTAAGTCTAAGACTAAGTCTAAGTCTAAGTCTAAGTCTAAGGTCAAGCTTAAGCCTAAGAGCAGGACTAAAACCAAGACCAAAGCCGGTGTAAAAAACTCCAAGACGATCAAGGCTAAAAAGAAAGCCTCTGTGAAGGGTGCGACCAAGAAACCCTCTGACGGAGTCAGGAAATCCAAGCCCCTTCCGGTTAAACCTCCATCGTTAGAAGGCAAGGGAATAAGGGAGCTTGCGGCTGCAATATCATCTTATATCAAGGCTCTTGGATTTGATCCCGTTTTGACGGGGCAGGGGTGTGCGGCAGTTTACGGCGCTTCCGGAATTCATCTCAGGGGGCTTGAGTTTGTGATCAGCGAATACATCTCGAAAAAAATCGAGGCCGCGATGAAGGAGCTCGGTTTCAAGCACCTTGTCCATCGCACATATGGGTCAGAGAAATTGGGGATAGAGGTCAGCTTCCTTCCCCCTCCAGTATGTGTTGGCGACGAGATGGTTGGCGATATTCCTGTGATCAAGACCTCCTCTGGTGATCTGAGCCTGCTTTCGCCGACCGACTGTGTAAGGCATAGGCTTGCGTACTATTACCGGTTTGGAAACAAGGACGGACTTGATGAAGCCCTGATCGTCGCCCGCAAAAACAAGGTAGATCTGGATCTTATAGAGCGCTGGTCTCACTGGGAGTGGGCTTCGGATAAATTTCAGGATTTTCACGACCTTCTCCGCGGCTTCATGTAGCTTGAGCGGTCTTTCTGCTTGGTCGGGCATATCTAGGTGATATTATTAATGATTTTATGATATATGAATTTCCTATCCACGCTGTATATCCACAGAATTCTTCACAAAATGCATATCAACTACCAAAAAAACAGAAAAAAATCCCTTTAACTTGCCTTTAAATAAAAAAATCGCTACGTTTCAGCAGGTTTTTGGACGTTTTTTACTTTATAGAGCAGATAACGTCCTAAAGTTAGCGAGGATGGCGGAATTGGCAGACGCGCTAGACTTAGGATCTAGTGGAGCGATCCATGGGGGTTCAAATCCCCCTCCTCGCACAGCTTTTAAGTAAACCGACGATCGCGGTGAGATCGAAGATTTGGAGAGAAAGATGCCCACACAGATTACGCAGGTTGATTCCATACGTCAGTCGATAGAGGTCGAGGTCAGCGCAGAAGGGGTCGATAAGGCTATCGCCGCTGCTATGAAAAAGATGAAGGCGAAGTTAAAGCTTCCGGGTTTTCGCAAGGGGAAGGTTCCGGACAGTATGATACGTCAGAGGTTCAGCGATGAGCTTCTCTCTGATGCTATGCGCGAGGCGGTCAAAGCGAGCTACCCGAACGCTATAGACGAGTCCGGTGCTAGTCCAATAACCCCTCCCGACATACTGCCGGAGAGCGAGTTTAAGTCGGGCAGCCCTTTTAAATACAAAGCGACCTTCGAAATATATCCGGAGGTCGATCCCAAGGGGTACGATTCCCTCTCCCTTGAACGTGTGAAGGCTGAGGCTACTGACGAGGAGGTTGAATCCGAACTGAAGAGGCTTCAGCATCAGATGACTCAGCTCGAACCTGCACCAGATGTTGGGATAGGACACGGGTTTGTCGGTCTCATCGATTTCAAAGGTACAGCCGACGGCAATGCATTTCCAGGCGATGCGGCTGAAAATTATGTCGTCGATTTCGGGACCGGCAATCTTCTCAAGGAATTTGAAACGCAGATCGCCGGAATGAAGGCTGGCGAAGAGCGCGACATAGAGTTCCACTATCCGAAGAATTACTTTCGTGTTGAGGTGGCCGGGAAGAAGGGCTTCTTCAACGTTAAGATGAAGGAGGTGCGAAGGAAGATAGTGCCTGAAATCAACGACGATTTTGCCAAGGAGATCGGAAAATTCAAGGATCTGAAAGAGGTGAAGGCCGACCTCAAGAAGCGGATACTCGAATATAAAGAGGTGATGATTAAAAACGACCTGATGGCTCAGGCAGTTAGAAAGCTGGTAGAAAAACACAAGGATATCGAGGTTCCGACGCCGCTCGTCGACTCCGAACTGAAAAACATGCTCGAACAGATAAAGCGTCAGTACGAATCTCAGGGCAAGAAATTCGAAGAGGTGAAACTCGACCCCAGGCAGTTTGTAGAGGCCAACGTCGAAGAGGCTACGAGCCGCGCCCGCGGTTTCCTGCTCGTCAATGCGGTATCAAGTAAGGAGAACGTCCAGGTGTCCGATGACGATGTCGAGGAGCGAGTTTCGCAGATAGCGCAACAGTCGCGTCAGACTCCTGAACAGATCAAGGAATATATCGAGAAAAGTAACCAGATGGAGTCGCTCAAGGCACAGTTGATATTCGAAAAGACCTTGGAGTTGATCATCTCCAAATCCAAGATCAAGTATGTGAAGCAGGGAAAATCCGAGAAGAAGGAAAAGAAGGAGAAAAAATAAAATTCGGTTGTCATCCTCGGTGCTTTAATCCACTGCATGCGGCGGCTTAAATTTGTGGGAGCGATGGATCTTCGAAATTGAGTTTTTAGATAAATCAACTCAGGACAAAGAGAGGGCTTCGATATGATCAAGAACGAGCTCATTCCGATGGTGATAGAACAGACGCATAAGGGCGAAAGGGCCTACGACATATACTCCAGGCTTTTGAAGGACAGGATAATCTTCATAGGCTCTCCCATAACCGATGATCTTGCGAACGTAATAATTGCACAGCTTCTGTTTCTCGAATCCGAGGACCCGGACAGGGACATACACCTGTATATAAACTGTCCAGGAGGGGCTGTGACAGCCGGTCTTGCGATATACGATACGATGCAATACGTTCGCCCCGATGTGTCGACGCTGTGCATGGGACAGTCGGCGAGCATGGGCGCCGTTTTGCTTGCGGCAGGCGCGAAGGGGAAGAGGTTTGCGCTTCCTCATGCCAGGATGATGATTCATCAGCCGATAGGCGGCTTTCAAGGGCAGGCCTCCGATATCGCCATACAGGCACAGGAAATTTTGTGCCTTCGCGAGAAGCTGAATCAGCTTTTAGCCAGCCATACCGGTCAGGCCTTGGACAAGATTAAGAATGACACGGACCGAGATTTTTTTATGAGCGGCGATGAAGCGAAGGCCTACGGCATAATCGACGAAGTAGTGCACTACAGGTCCGCCAAAGAACGCGGCAAAGACGGCAAAAAATAGAACTTAACTCCCTTTCGCGAGATGCGGAAAGTTTTGGAGGTTTTAAAATGGGTAAGACTACCGATGATGGCGGCAACGACGTTATGAATCTATCATGTTCCTTCTGTGGCAAGAGCCAGAGGGAAGCCAGGAAGCTCATAGCGGGCCCCACCGTATATATCTGCGATGAGTGCATAGAGCTTTGCAACGATATTATAGCGGAAGAGAATATACGCGCTCCGATATCCGGGGACAGGCTCGGCGTTCCTAAGCCGGCAGAAATTAAAAAAGTTCTCGATGAATATGTAATCGGTCAGGACTATGCAAAACGCGTTTTGTCCGTAGCGGTTCACAATCATTATAAGAGAATCGAACATGGCTACAGGCGGCATAGCGATGATGTGGAAATTCAGAAATCGAACATATTGCTCATAGGCCCAACGGGGACGGGAAAAACTCTCCTGGCGCAGACGCTGGCGAGGCTTTTGAAGGTACCTTTTGCGATCGCTGATGCGACGACGCTTACCGAGGCCGGATATGTCGGCGAAGATGTTGAAAATATAGTTCTAAATCTTTTGCAGGCCGCGGATTTCGACAAGGCCAGGGCGGAGAGAGGGATTATCTATATCGATGAAATCGACAAGATCAGCAGGAAATCCGAGAATCCGTCGATAACTAGGGATGTGTCGGGGGAAGGTGTTCAGCAGGCCCTTCTCAAGATCATAGAGGGAACCGTCGCAAGCGTTCCGCCCAAGGGTGGGAGGAAACATCCTCAGCAGGAATTCATACCCGTCGATACGACTAATATCCTTTTTATATGCGGTGGAACCTTCGTAGGTTTGGAGGATATCATAGAAAGAAGGGTTGGGGAGAAGAAGCTCGGCTTTGGAGCGGAGGTAAAGGGCAAGACCGACCGCAGACCGGGCGATCTCCTGAAAGACGTCCAAACCGAAGATCTCCTGAAGTACGGCCTTATCCCGGAATTTCTTGGGAGGCTCCCGCTTACCGCTACGCTGGAAGAACTCTACGAGCCTGCTCTCATGAAAATTCTGACCGAGCCCAAAAATGCTCTGGTTAAGCAGTATCAGAGGCTTTTCGAGATGGAGAAGATCAAGCTGGAGTTCGCATCAAACGCGATAGAAGCGATTGCAGAGGATGCCGTCAATAAAAAGTCCGGCGCCCGCGGTTTGAAGTCCATCATAGAAAACGTGATGCTGGACATCATGTATGATATTCCATCTCGCGACAACGTTCGAGAAGTCCTTATTGACGCCGATGTGATAAGAAAGAAAAAGCCACCAGTCGTTGTCTACGACAATGAGGAGAAGAAGGCCGATTCGGCATAATTTTGTTGAGGTTTAAATTTACAACAACAGGATAAGGGGGAAATATGTCAGATGATGTAGCAGGGGCAGGAGTTAACGCCAAGAATTCCGTATCCGGTGGTAATAGAATTTTAGTTCCGCTTCTTCCGCTGAGGGATATCGTAGTTTTCCCTCACATGGTCGTTCCGCTTTTTGTGGGCAGGGAGAAGTCCATCGCTGCGCTGGAAGAGGCTATGAACAAGGAGAAGGATATACTTCTCTCCGCGCAGATCAATCCGAAGACCAACGACCCCAAACCGGAGGATATCTACAAGGTCGGAACTCTGGCTGCGATAATCCAGCTCTTGAGGCTTCCCGATGGGACGGTCAAGGTCCTGGTGGAAGGCAAAGGACGCGCTACTGTCATACAGTATCTCACCAACCCAGATTTCTTTTTGGCCGAGGCAGAGCCTTTCACGGAAGAGAGCGAAGTTACCGTGGAAGTGGAAGCCTTGATGCGCGGAGTGAAAAACACCTTCGAACAGTATGTAAAGCTCAACAAGAGGATACCGCCTGAGATGCTCGCTTCCGTTTCCGCGATAGACGATCCGTCCAGGCTCGCCGATACTATCGTGGCGCATCTCTCACTGAAATTGCCTGATAAGCAGAGCATACTTGAAATTTCGTTTGCTGGCGAGAGGCTTGAGAAACTCCTAACATTGATGCAGTCAGAGATAGAGATATTGCAGGTTGAGCGCCGCATACGTTCTCGCGTGAAGAAACAGATGGAGAAGACGCAGCGCGAGTATTATCTCAATGAACAGATGCAGGCTATTCAGAAGGAGCTTGGGGAAAGGGATGAATTCAAGGCTGAGATAGCCGAGCTTGAAGAAAAGGCCAGGAAACTCCGTCTCACCGACGAAGCCCGCGATAAGGTGATGAAGGAGATTAAAAAACTGAAGATGATGAGTCCGATGTCGGCGGAAGCTACAGTCATTCGCAACTACATCGACTGGATTCTCACCATACCATGGAGTGAATTCACCAAAGACAAGATAGATATCAAGGAGGCTGAAAGAATTTTAAATGAGGATCACTACGGCCTCGAACAACCTAAGGAGAGAATCGTCGAATATCTTGCGGTCAGGGCTCTCGTAGATAAGATGAGAGGTCCGATACTTTGCCTGGTGGGCCCTCCGGGAGTTGGAAAAACTTCGCTGGGGCGTTCGATCGCCAGATCGACGGGAAGAAAGTTCATAAGGCTGAGCCTAGGTGGCGTTCGTGATGAAGCGGAGATCAGAGGTCACAGAAGAACCTATATCGGCGCAATGCCCGGCAAAGTGGTGCAGAGTATGAAGAAGGCCGGATCTAGCAATCCTGTTTTTCTCCTAGACGAAATCGACAAGATGAGCATGGATTTCAGAGGAGATCCGTCTGCGGCGCTGCTTGAAGTTCTCGATCCGGAGCAGAACAGCACATTCAGCGATCACTATCTGGACATCGATTACGACCTCTCTCATGTCATGTTCATAACTACCGCCAATACCCTCCCTTCTATACCTGCCCCGCTGCAGGACAGAATGGAGATCATAAGGATACCGGGGTACACGGAGCTTGAGAAAATAAAGATCGCCGAGATGTACCTCATAAAGAAACAGCGTGAGGCAAATGGAATCACAAAGAAGAACATCAATTTTACCGAGTCCGCCATCAAGTCGATCATACGACGTTATACCCGAGAAGCTGGGGTGAGAAACTTGGAGCGTGAAATAGCCTCGATATGCAGAAAGGTCGCGCGCGAGGTGGTGGCCAGCGGAAATCACGAAAAGATGGTCAGGATAACTCCGAAGAAGGTTCAAAAATATCTAGGTGTTCCGAAATTCCACTATGGCTTGGCGGAAGAGCACGATCAGATCGGTGTTACCACAGGGCTGGCCTGGACCGAAGTTGGCGGCGAGCTTCTGACCACCGAAGTTTCAGTCATGCCCGGCAAAGGCAAGCTCACAGTCACTGGTAAACTCGGCGAAGTTATGCAGGAATCAGCGCAGGCGGCGATGAGCTATGTCCGTTCGCGAGCTGAGGATCTCGGATTGGGAAGGGAATTCTACAGCAAACTCGATATTCACATCCATCTTCCTGAAGGTGCGATTCCAAAGGATGGGCCAAGCGCGGGTATAACCATGGCGACCGGAATAGCTTCAGCGCTTCTAAAACTTCCGGTCAAAAAAGATATAGCTATGACAGGGGAGATTACGCTGCGCGGAAGAGTTCTGCCGATCGGCGGTATCAAGGAAAAGCTTCTTGCGGCGCACCGGGGCAAGATCAAACAGGTCTTGATACCAAGGGAGAACGAGAAGGACCTTAAAGAAATTCCCAAGAAAATTCTGAAGGAGCTCAATATAGTTCTTGTCGATCATATGGATGGGGTTCTCATGCACGCATTGAGGATCGACGATCCGAAAAAGCTGTTCAGACACGGCAAGAAGGGTTTTGTCCCGATGGGAATGGAGGAGGGACGGGACTCGCAGCATTCCCCTGCAATATCATAACGTTTGATTTTACAAGGAAACCCGGCCCTGTTTTGAGGCCGGGTTTTTATTTGATCGGGCCCGATCAAAGTGCGGCCAATTAAACGATGGGGGCCGCTTCTCCACGTCTACGTGATCCGATATGATTTTTTCGACAACATTTCTGTCGAACTCAGGATAGAGTCCGATTTTGTGGAGCCAGGAAGCTATTTCGAGCCAGGTTGTTCTGGGAGAGTCTTTGCCAATTACGGTTGTGAAGTGATCACCGTTTTCGACGATGTGAATTTTCTTGCTAGATGAGCCTATCTTTTTAAACTCGGGTTCTATGTTTTGTTCCGCTTTAGCGAGTCCATCCCTTCCTCCGGCTATAGCCATGACAGGGATCGATATGTTGGGCAGCACCGCCGATATTGGTCTTCCCTCCGAGGTGGTCAGTGAACCATCACTCGATGAAAGTATCTTCATGAAATGTTCTATCATCGGAGTCGGCATCGGCTCGAGGCATTTTCTTATGAATTTTCCTATGATCCTCTGGTTTATGTGTGCAAAGTCCTCTCCAGGATAGTAGAGAGTTGCCAGGGCCTCACGCAGCAAAGGAATCTGCGCACTGACTTTGAAAGCCACCTCTGTGAGGGGCGAAAATCCAGCGAGGAGTTCGGAGGCAAACCTGACCCGTTCGCTCACAAATCCCAAAGGATCCGCGCGCCTTTCGACGCCGGCCTGTTCCATGAATGAATTTAAAGCATCCGCGCTTTTGCTGACTTTCAGAAGGATCCTGATGAGCATTTCATCCGGATATTTCCATCTTAGCGGACTGCATAGAGGAACGAACCCGGCTATCTTGCTGGAATATGGGAGCTTGCTGCCGATGTAGTCATAAAGCATATCTCCGCCGAGGCTGTGGGCTATAGCGACTATCTTGTCATACCCCATCTCGACGTTTATATACCTGAGTGCGCTGCCTATGTCGTTTTCTTTTACGACATCGAAGGTCGTGCCAGGAGGGATTTCATATTTTACTCCGCGCATATCCGGCCTTGCTGACGGATCTGTTACATATGCGCTCGTGTTTCTTACATATCTGTTCTGAACCTGAACGCAGTTGCGCATGTGAAGATAGAACACCTTGAATCCGAGATAGGCAAAAAAACCAAGAAAAGTTTTTAGCGTGTCTATATTTGGGATCTGACCTCGGCCGTCGATAGGAAATAGGCCGAAGTTTGCGTTCATGAACATGCCGTGGGAAAAAAATATCGCAGGTAACTCCTCGCTTCGTTCGATATCGTTCGCGGAGGATGACGCTGCTATTCTGTCAAAGGAGATCTCTCCAAGCAGTAGGTCGACCTTTTCATCCAGGCTTTTTATGAAATGATCCCGTTTGGTCAGAAAATACGGCGCCCTTCCGCTTATGCGTTCGGTTTCCCTTTTTTGCATACCGGTTTCGCGTAGCCCGCTTACAATTCTTGTCAAATTGAGTCCGGCAGAGGAGTATGCGGAGGCTGCAGCATTCAATCCGAAATAGGCGGCGTCAAGGGCCGCTCCTGTTGCCATCCCTCCGATCCTGTGGATGAAGTTTGGCAGGATCGGTGAGAAAGGCGGGCGGTATAATCCGGCGAGGCTTTTAGGCTGCATTGAGGGCCACCTTCTAAAGCCGATTCCCTTTGGAATTCGTCTTACCAGCGAAACCCCGGATGACGTACTACGTATAACGTGCTATGTCAAATCGTTCGATATTATTGCTATTTTTGAACTTCCCACCCTTCGGCTCTGGCTCTTAACAATATTTTTTTTGCAAATTCAGCACCCAGATATCTTTCGTAGGCATATCGCTCGGTGACGAAGACCGCCAGCCAAGAATCGGCTGCAGCAGCCACGGATGATATGATTAGCGTATAGTCAAGCGGTGAACCCTCGTATTCAACCGAAACAGGGAAATAGACGCGGAATCCGTTGTCGAATTCCAGGTCTTTGGCGCTGATATCGGCGCCGGAATTTGCGGTGCAGCTCTTGACGAGATTCCAGTAGGATAGCCCCTCTTCTTTTCCTGCGGAAAGTATGTATCGGAATTTCTGTCCGACGACCTTCATGGCGTATAGGAATGCCTCTTCGCCCCTTTCCGAGTCTCTGGAATTGCAGTTGGTCGGGGTCGAGTCAACATAATCGGATAGGAATCTTATATTGTCCGGTCCATCTATGATCTCCTGTGCCTTTCTTGCATTCATCGGAGTTGCGTACATACTAACCGGCAACCCGATCTTGAAATGTTTGGTGATGTCGCTGCATTTGGATATGCCGCTGAAATGCGGGGAATTTGCCCAGTCGTAGCCTTCCTGACAGTCGGCCTTTACCGGAAGGGTCTTGCCTATAAGTCCCAGCTTCATGGCATTGCTTGGCTTCAATCTGGATGACCTGTAGCTTTCCCTTTTTTTATTGTGATTTTGAGGAGTGATCTCGTCATCGGCTGTGATGACCTGGCAGATGTTTTCCTCTGTAAAAAACGAGCTCATCGTGCGGGAGAGTATCTCCGGTTTGTTCATCGGGAAATCTTTATATCCCTTTGTGAAGCCGGATCTTACAAAATCGCGGGCCTTCGATCTGATCGCCTTGAGCCCCCCTTCGCTTATAGAGCATTGCAGTTCGCCGCTATCATCGGTCCAAAGATGCACGGAGTCATGATCTCTCCAGGTGATGGCAGAGGTTCGAAGTTTCGTAGTTTCACCTGATGCATCCCTTCCTGTATCTATCGTTGACATCGTTCCTCCATTTTGAATCCGTGGTCTGTAGCTGAATTGGAGCTATCATCAATATGCGATGCAGCATAAAAGTAGTTTGTTAGGTCCAAAATCAAAATTTGTATTTTTCTACTTCAAATCATCGTATGGCGGGTCATCCTTCTTCCTTTCAGACCTCGCAGGTCGTCAGCTTGCCATGGAGCTTTATCGTCATCCATGCAAAAAGGTTGTGATATTTAATCAAAAGACCCCTCAAGTCGGGAGATGCTCTCAGGGACTCAATTTGCAGCGTGCAGCGTTAAATTATCGTGGCTGATTAGTCAATGAGAGTTGTTCTTGATCGCTCGCCTTTCTGAGGCTATACAATGGCAAAGGAAATTCGATCAATATGGAAATGATACTCGGCAATGAGGTATTAGTCCTTCTGGCGGTTATATTCACCGGTTGTTCACTTGGCCTAGTTCGCATACGCGGGATAGGTATGGGCAATACGGCCTGTCTTTTTACCGGTCTCGTGGCTGGGGCCATGGGGGCGTCGGTGCCTCAGATAATAGAACAAATAGGGATACTTTTTTTCGTCTATTCGATCGGCCTTTCGATGGGGCCCCGGTTTTTTCATCTGTTCAAGGGCAGAACTGGCTTGAACATGATAATCCTTTCGGTTTCGACGGTTGTCGTCGGCGTATTGATCTCGGCGGTAGGATCCCTGATCTTCGAACTTCCGGAAGGAGCATTCATAGGAGCTTTTGCTGGCTCTCTCACAAGCACCCCTACGTTGGCCTCTGCGCTGGATGCGCTGATAGGAGGTTCCTCGATTTCTCCGGAGAAGATGTCGATAGCCTACACTGTGACATACCCCCTGGGCTTTCTCTTGATAGTTCTTTTTGTCCAATACATACCGAGGATCTACAATAAAAAATTTCAAAGTGAGATGGAGCTGGAGAAAAACAGGCACATACAGAACGATTTTCAAACGAAGTCCTTTCTTTTAGCTAATAAAAATTTCATCGGTAAGAACCTGAAAGGGATGGCTGTGCACAGGTTCTGCCATGTGAATGTTACAAGGATCAAGCGCGGGAATGAGATGATCTACGCCTCTCCGGACACCGTGTTCGAGGATGGCGATATTGCAATAGTCGTCGGCCTTCCGGAAGAGCTTTCCAAATTTGAAAGTTTTTTTGGCGGAAGGTGTGAGGTCGGGTTAGAGCCTCTCTCCGGCATGAATGTCAAAGATATCGTTCTTGCGAATACGAGGCTAACACGATCAGCGCTGAGGGATCTACGAATTCCTTCGGCCTATGGTGTGACGGTTACGAGGATCAGGAGAAGCGGCACTAATATAACTCCGCACGGAAACACGATGCTTGAAATGGGAGACGAGATAAGGATCTTCGGCAGTGCCGAAAATATAAAACGTTTTGCCGAGATTGCCGGTTCTGAAAGAAAGAAGCTGGACGAGACCAATATCGTGATTCTCTCCCTCGGGATGTTTGCCGGGCTTGCGCTCGGTCACGTACCCTTTGAGATGGGCGGTATGACTTTCCGTCTTGGAACTGCGGGAGGGTCCCTGCTGGTGGCGCTGCTTCTCGGCCATTTCGGGAAGATAGGCCGATGGTCCGTCAGGCTTCCAATAGCGACCAGAATATTTTTGCGCGAATTCGGGCTCGTATTTTTTCTTTCCTCTGTCGGCGTTTCGTCCGGAAGCAAGCTTATCGGAGCAATGATGGGAGCGGACCTTATCCTGCTGATCCTTCTCGGCGCGGTCGTCGCCGTGGTTACCATGGTGGTCTCGTACTTCATAGCTGTAAAAGTCCTCTCCATGCCGATAGCGGACTCGCTTGGAGCGGTATGCGGCGCGATGACCAGCACTCCCGCTTTGGGAGTTTTGATAAATCAAATTGATGATGACTCTCCCACGTTTGCGTACGCAAGCGTGTATCCCATCGCCACCATTCTTCTTACGGTATCGGGGCAACTACTTGTCTGGTTTAGCTTGATTCTAGCTTCTTCGTCTTGATTCCTAATCTTCATCTTCATCTTAATCCCGATTCTGATTTTGATCTTAATAACGATTATTTTCGAATATAAATTAGTCTTACAAAAGGCGGATCAAAGATCAGGGATCATGATTCGACCCACTCCCGTAACAGCCGTGACTGGTGACTGGTGACTAGTGAACGGCTGGAACCCCGCGGTAGCGGCGGCTTACAGCATGCGGGAATGACGGTGTGATTGTCATCCCCGAGTGCTTTAATCGGGGATCCCGCAACGACCGTGACTGGTAACTCACTTCTAGATTCTAGCTTCTTGATGTTTTGGTCGATGGTCAATTGTCCATGGTCGAAGTTATTGTTACAGCTA
>JAAZCA010000037.1 GCA_012513515.1 Myxococcales bacterium
CTCCGTAGATTCCTACCAGGACGATGAAGGGGAGGGGAACTATCCAGGCGGCGTCGCGTAGCGAGCTGAATACCTTTCGAAGCTCGAATTTTTGTCGTGTCGTTTTTTGTTTGATGCTTACATATGTGCTAAATAGCGACAACAGAAGCACCAGGATTATTCCCGGCACGATTCCGGCGAGAAAAAGAGCATCTACGTTCACTTGGGAAATTATTGCAAAAAGTATCAGCGGGAGGCTGGGCGGAAAAAGAAGTCCCAAACTCCCTCCTGTAGTGAGCAGACCCAGGGAAAATTTTTCCGAATATTTTTCGCTGATGAGGATTGGGTAGAGTAGGCCTCCCAGCGCGATTATAGTCACTCCCGATGCTCCAGTGAACGCCGTAAAAAAAGCACAGGCCACAAAGGATACGACGGCAAGCCCGCCAGGGATCCATCCGAAAAGGGCTCTGTAGAGGTTTACCATTCGCTCTGGAGACTTTGATTCTGCAAGAAGATAGCCCGCGAAGGTAAACAGCGGAATCGCTATCAACATCGGCGCCGAAGCGAGACGATACATGTCTATTATTACTGCTTGGGGATCTATTCCTACGGCGGTGAATAGGACGATAGCCAGGCCCCCTATTATTATGAACAGAGGAGCGCCGCATATGGCGCACAGAGCCAGTGCCAATATGTAGAGGGTGCTCATTCGCGCCCCCTGCCTGCGACGTGCTTGTCGCCGTATTTTCTGATCCTGTAGATGTCGAGCCCTATGCCTATGGCGTATTCGATCGCTATTATAAAGAATCCGAATGGTATCACGGCCTGTGCTATCCAGGTTGGAATGCCGATGAAGAGTTCAGAGCCTGCTGTCTTTTCTGATATAACAAAAGCGAATGAGGCATTTGTGAGTATTACAGAGACAGCGCAGGAAAGCATGTCGAGCACTATTCTCAAAACGTTTCTGGAGGTGTGTGGCAAAAGTCTTGTGAGAGCATCTATCGATATGTGATGCCTGCTGCGAGTGGCTAGCATTGCGCCGAGAAATGCGATCCATAGCACCATGTGCCTGGATGCGATATCGGCCCAAGATATTCCGCTGTGAAATATGTTTCGCAAGATGACCTGAAGAACGACGAAGGCCACCATGGAGAGCAATATCATGATAAGGAGCGCCCGCACTATCTTTGCGAACGACCTGTCTATGAATATGAAAAAATTCAAGAGATGCTGCAAAATGCCTCCGAAAAGGGGTTATTTGCTCGATGAACGGTGGCTTTCCACAGCCGATATCGCTTCGTTTAACAATTCTCTGCTGTATAGCTTGCCGACGAGTGAATCCCAGACTTTTCTGCATGTGGATGTGATTCTTTCCCGTTCATCATCCTGGACTTTCACCTGCGTGAGGCCGGACTCGAGGAGGGTCTGGTATGATTTTTCATTTTCCGATCTCGTCCTTTCGACCAACTGCTTGGAATATTTCTCTGCGGTCTCCTTGAGGATTTCCTGATCCTTGGGCGATATCATCTGCATTGCCTTCTTGGTTATCAGGATGCCGCCGGTCGAATCGGAGAGCTTAAGGTCGGTTATGTACTTGGTTTGAGTGAACCACTGCAGTGCGATGGCCCCAAGAGGAGGCGTATATACCGCATCGATGAGATGTGTCTGGAGCGATGTTCTCACGTCCGTGAGTGGGAGCGGAATAGGAACTATTTTAAATTCCCTGTACATCGCTTCGACGAGAGGATCTCCCTCCCAGGCCCACATCTTCTTTCCATCCATATCGGAAGGAGAGGCGATCGGACTGTTGGAAAATATGTACACAAATCCGGTTTCAGCCCATCCGAGGAGTACAAAACCTTTTTTATCGAATCCCAATTTCAATCTCGGCTGAAGCGCTTTGGCCAGGGCGTCCGCTTCAGCGTAATTCGATACCAGCGTTGGGAGTTCCAGAACACGGACCTCCGGATTTATTATCCCAAGGCCAAGGCCGGTGAATCCGGCAGCATGAACCTGGCCTATGTTCATCTTTCGTATGACGTCCTTTTCATCACCGAGAACTCCGCCAGCATATATTTTTATTGAAACTCTTCCGGATGTTTTCTGCGAGAGCTCTTCGTTCCATGCGGCCATGACTTTGTGCCAAGTAGTTCCTTCCGGGGCCAGAATGGCGATTTTGATTTCAAGGGCGTCAGCGGAAGTTCCAAAAAACAAAACGGCCGCCATCAGGACAAGAAAGGCTGTTTTCTTCATCAGAATACCTCCTCTTTCATTTCCAGAAGTCTTTTGGCGCGAATTTTGGCTAAGGCGTTGGAGAGCTGCTGTCCATCCTGCGGTTTTACATCGGAAAATATGACGTCATTTAGTGTATCTTCAAAGAGTTTTTTATCTTGAATCCGCCTTGCGTAGTACGTCGCGTACATGACTTTTGTCATCAGGTTTGACGGGGAGATCTCCATTGCGCGGATGAACTCGGATTTTGCCAGTTCGGGCTCCCCTCCAAGCATTTCGGGCCTCGATGCGGCTATCGTGCCGAGTATCGCGTGTGCGGAGCCGAAATAGAAATTTTCATTCAGCTCTATAACTCTCCTGACCATCGCCTCAATTCTTGGCAGATCGACGATGGCAGAGGGGTCATCGATGTTCAAATTAAGCCAATTTGCCCAATTGAATGAGGTCCAAAAAAGGGCATCGACGTCATTTTTCCCCATTTTTTTAACTTCCTTTTCAAAAAGGGAAACATGCGATTTAAAAGCTTTTTTCATCGATTTGTTCTTGATCAGAGCTGCTATTCCGTATTCCTTTCCACGCCTGTAGAATAACTCCGCATCGGAGAGGAGCGACTTTTTTTCGGGGCTTCCGTTTTTTGCGGAGAGCATGTCGTTTTCGATGAAGCCGAATGCGTATTGACCATATGCCTTCGAAAGCAGCGTCAGGGCGGTGGAATTTTTCTTGTTTCCGTACCGAAGAACCTCGAGCGTTTTTATGAGGGCTGGAGAGGCGCTGCGCGCGAATTCCACACTGGTTTCGGATTCCATCGATATCATACCGGAGCTTCCGATGTCGGCGACGACGCCCGTGGCGATATGTTTCGGGCTGCAGGCAGAAATAGATATCAGCGCGATTAGTGTTGAAAGAAGAAAAATGGTTTTGCCGCGTATCTTCATAATATAAGTCCGGTCTCCTAGCAGTTCCAAAATCTTAAATCAATATCGGTTACACGATGCTTTGACGCAATGCATATACTTGAAACGATGGGATTATAGCCATTTCAACTCTTCGGATCTTTCCTCCTCTTGCGAGGGAGGGCCGACGTAAAACTCAATGGCGTCGATCAACTCTTTTATTTCTATAACCGTGTTCTGGCATGGGCCGTCAGGGCGCTTGTTTGGGATTCCTATGAGAGAAATTTTTCTACCCACGTCTCGTATCCCGCTTACGAGGTCGCGTTCGCATGCGACGCCGATGACCGCTGTCGGTCTAGACTCCTTTATCTTCCTGCGAGCGAGTTCCCCTCCCGAAACGACGTGAATTTCAATGGGATATCTTTCCTTTAGAGAAGTGATCTCCTTGATCTGCTCCTTGGTGAGGCACCTAGGAAGGAGAATTAAAAGTTTTTCATCCGATTCATGCCTTTTCGTAGCGCGAGACATCTCATTGTATGATTTCACAAATGAGTTTCCGAGCCTGTCTTTGGAGATCCCTAAAAATTTGGAAATTTTGAACGATCCTTCAAATACTATGTCGAACAGGTATTTCAGAGGGTTTGACAAGAATAGAAAGTTTTTTCCTGTTACGGCAGTCAGAATTATTTGGGTCATCCATACGATTGTCATCAGGATGACGATTGTGACGATTGTCCATGCGACAAGCGGAAGGAAGCTGTGCCAGCTCGCAAGCCTTGGGGATATCATGTAGGTGAATCCGATGATCAAGAGGTCAAGCAGCAGAACCACAAAGCTTCCGATGGCGAGAAAGAGAGATTTCCCCTCGGAGGTATCCTCTCTTTTTTCTCCTTTCCAGCCTTCCCATTCTTCGCCGAGATTTCTAGTCTGAACTTTTCCCTCTTCTATTTTCTTTGCATCCATGACCATTTTGATTTTTGCTTTCCTAAGGGTTCATTAATAAAAAATTTTTTTAGTTAAAAAGATTAGATGCTTGATAAACCAGCTTTTGACGGCGTCGTTACGCGCATTTGCTGTATTGACGAGGATTTTACGCGCCTGTCACTTCTTCGAAGCATTCCTGATTTCCAAGATGCCTCGGTCGGGGAAAACTCTATATCGGCAATTTATATGAGGAAGCAAGGCAAAAGCAAAAAAACAGCTTTTTTAGTTTGACTCCACTATATGTTGTGGTTATTTCTCTTTATACAACACTAGATATTGTGGATAAAGACGGGGAAAATTGTGGATAAGTTTGGTAACGTACGGAATTTATTGAATTCTTTTCTAATAAGTTGTTATCCACAGCCGTTTTCATTAAAACTGCCTTTTCAACGTCCTACAAATAGGATTATGCGACAGTGCTTTTGTCGCCCGAGGTCGGGTCGCTTCGGATTTTCAGGGAGGATAGATGGTTATTAAGGCTGCTGAGAAAATTACCAAACACGCTAAAAAGGGAAAAGTTTTGAAGGTAGCGAAAAGCGGGGTTTCCCTCTCCAGGCGCTTCACAAGAAGTGGTGTAAATCCTCTTGAAGAGTTGAAGTACGACAAGCGCGACAGCCTCATCACGAATCCCGATGGTTCAATTGTCTTCAGAATGGAGGATGTACAGGTCCCTGAAGGGTGGTCCCAGCTTGCTACCGACATCCTCGTTTCAAAATATTTTCGCAAGAGGGGCGTCCCAGTGGGTGGGTGCGAGAAATCCGCGGCTCAGGTCGTTGGCAGAATAACGAGTACTATACGCGATGCGGGAGAGCGTATTGGAAAATATTTCGCTTCAAAAGAGGATGCCGATATTTTCGAGGCCGAGCTCTCGTATATGCTGATAAACCAGGTCGGCGCCTTCAACTCGCCGGTATGGTTCAACTGCGGGCTCTATCACGCCTATGGCATCGAGGGGAGCGGGGGGAACTGGTTTTGGAATCATGAGACGAAGGAGTATGAGCTTACGAAAAATTCCTACGCCAGCCCGCAATGTTCGGCGTGCTTCATACAATCAGTTGAAGACGATCTCATGTCCATCTTCGAGCTGTCAAAAAATGAGGCGAAGCTTTTCAAATTTGGCTCAGGAACCGGGACCAATTTTTCCAGTTTGAGATCGAAATATGAAAAACTTTCAGGTGGCGGCACAAGTTCCGGTCTGATGAGTTTTCTCGAGGTACTGGATCGCGGCGCTGGCGCGACGAAGTCGGGAGGCACGACTAGACGCGCTGCAAAGATGGTCATCCTTGACGCGGACCACCCCGAAATTATCGATTTCATAGAGTGGAAGAAGAAGGAGGAAAAGAAGGTCGCGGCTCTAATCGAGGCGGGATATTCCTCCGATTTCAACGGAGAGGCCTACAAGACCGTATCCGGCCAGAATTCCAACAACTCCGTGCGCGTAACCGACGATTTCATGTATGCCTTTCTCAACGACGACAAATGGCAGACAAAGTTGCGTACCACTGGCGAAATACTCGAGGGATACTCAGCACGCGATCTTATGAGAAAAATATCGGATGCCACGTGGAGTTGCGCCGATCCGGGGCTCCAGTTTGATACCACGATCAACAAGTGGCACACGTGCAAAAATTCGGGGCGCATCAATGCGTCGAACCCCTGCAGCGAGTATATGTTTATCGATGACAGCGCATGCAACCTGGCTTCCATAAATCTTATGAAGTTTTACGATGAAGCTACAGGCACATTCGACGCCGATGGCTTCATGCACGCCTGCAGGATATTCATCATAGCGCAGGACATCCTCGTCGATTTTGCGTCATACCCGACGCTTCCAATTGCGAAGAATAGCCACAAGTTTAGGCCTCTTGGGCTCGGTTACGCCAACCTCGGAACTTTGCTGATGGTAAATGGAATGCCCTACGATTCCGACGAGGGACGAGCCCTTTGCGCCGCTATTACCTCAATAATGACCGGCACTGCGTATCTGACTTCCGCCGAACTCGCATCGCAGATAGGTGCTTTTGAAGAATACGCCAAGAATCGCGAGTCGATGCTGGAAGTGATAAGGATGCACAGGGACTACTCATACGAAATTCCTTCCGACAACCTGACCTCTTCCGTTGCAAAGCATGCAAGGGAAATTTGGGACAGAGCCTTGGCGGAAGGTGAGCGCTTCGGTTACAGAAATGCCCAGGTAACCGTGCTCGCTCCCACAGGCACCATCGGCCTTCTGATGGATTGCGATACCACAGGAATAGAGCCTGACTTCTCGCTGGTGAAGTTCAAAAAGCTGGCTGGCGGCGGATATTTCAAAATCGTCAACAGCTCTGTTGCGATGGTGCTTAGAAAGCTCGGCTACACGCAGGGACAGATCAACGATATCATTGCCTACGTCATGGGGAGCAATTCCCTCAACGCGGCGCCGCACATAAATGAGCATAGTTTGCGAGACAAGGGATTTTCAGACGAGGATATCGCCAGAATAAACAAAACGCTTCCGGGAGTTTTCGATATTACGTTTGCGTTCAATTCCCATGTTCTAGGTAAGGAATCGATGGCTCGCTTCGGCATTACTGAAGATCAGTACACGGCGCCGGGGTTCAACCTCCTGAAGGCTATAGGTTACTCTGATGAGCAGATAGATGAAGCCAGCAAGCACATATGCGGTCACATGACAATAGAGGGCGCGCCTCATGTGAAGGATCATCACCTTCCGGTTTTTGACTGCGCGAGCAAGTGCGGCAAAGATGGAAAGAGATATCTCGCTCCGATGGCGCACATCAGAATGATGGCTGCCGCACAAAAATTTATATCCGGAGCGATATCGAAGACGATAAATCTTCCTAATGAATGCACGGTTGAAGAGATAGAGAAGCTCTATCTCGAGTCCTGGAGAAAGGGCCTAAAGGCAGTTGCTCTGTATCGCGACGGGTCGAAGCATGCGCAGCCTTTAAACACTGTCAAAGATAGGGAGAAGAAAGAAGCTGCGGTCGTCGAAAGCGTGGATGGGATGGCGTCAGCCCAGGAGTTTCCGAAGCCCAGGCGCCGCCGTCTTCCGAAGAAAAGGAGAGGGTTCACTCAAGAGGCTCGCATCGGCGGACAAAAAGTTTACCTGAGGACGGGCGAATACGAAGACGGAACGCTCGGCGAGCTCTTCGTCGATATGCACAAGGAGGGGGCCGCTTTCAGGAGCATGATGAACTGTTTTGCTATAGCTATCTCCCTCGGGCTTCAGTACGGTGTTCCGCTCGAGGAGTACGTCGATTGTTTTACATTTACGAGATTTGAGCCGCAGGGCGTCGTCGATCATCCGAATATAAAGATGGCCACCTCGGTAATCGATTACGCATTTCGTCTCCTTGGGATGGAATATCTTGGACGCACTGACTTCGTACAGGTAAAGCCTACAAGGGATGAGGATGTAAAAAGGGAGATCGAAAGCAGCACGGCGATCGAGATGACGAAAGAGCAGGAGCAAAAGTCCAAGGCATCCAAAAAGGATGACGATAGCGGATTGTCCAAAATCGCCAAGGTTGTCACAGCCAAAGCCGCAGCGGCGCAGGATGGTTTGCAGGTGGCGGCATCGACCAGCAGCGTCGTCGTTAATCTTTCCACGAGGCAAGGTGTGTCCAAAAACGCGGCTTCCAGCGCCAATGCGCAGCTCTCCGGCATCATGCGCGATGCTCCCTTCTGCGACCAGTGCGGTCACGTAACTGTAAGGAATGGGGCTTGCTACAAGTGTCTCAATTGTGGAAATTCGATGGGCTGTTCCTGAGTTCGATTTTTGGAGATAAGATGAAGAAAGAAAAAATTTTAACCGGCCCGAGGGTTTATCTGGTCGGCAGGCAGAGCGTAGATGACGAGATGATGAAGGCCTTTCTCGATGACGAGGGATTGGTTTTTCAGACCGACACCGAAGTGCCTGCGGAAATCTTGGCGGAATCGGCCGGCCGCACTTGTTACATGTCGTTCGGCAGGGGAAGGAAGTCCAATCAGGAATATCTCGACAGGATAATTTCCAGCCATCACGGCTCCGTTCTCGAGCATTGTGTCTGGAATTTTTTGGTGACAGGGATCAGCCGATCTCTCACTCATGAACTCATAAGGCACAGAGCAGGGTGGGGATATTCGCAGCTAAGCCAGCGCTATGTCGATGAGGGAGATGCCCAGTTCGTCGTTCCTCCTTTTTATCGTGAAAATCCGGAACTCTATAACAAATGGCTCGGAGCGATAGAAAATGCTCACAGGGCATATATAGAGCTTGTAGAGGCAGCGGAGCCTTATGTCGAACAGCTATATCCTGATATGCCAAAGACAGACAGGCGCAAGATAGTGAGACAGTCGGCGAGATCCGTTCTTCCTAATTCCTGCGAGACGAAAATTTTCATCACCGCAAATGGCAGAGCGCTTCGCCATTTCTTCGAGATGCGCGGCTCTGTTCATGCCGATGCCGAAATTCGCGAGCTGGCCATCACTATGTGTCGCATTATGAAGGAAGAATCCCCCAATCTGATGAGAGACATCGATATCGTTCTGGAGGATGGAGTAGAAGTTGTGAAAGTCGTGCATTCTAAAGTGTGACAAATCATCACAGGCGAGTTGTTGAGGTTGCCGGATCCCGTTCCAACAATAACTTCGACCATGGACAATTGACCATCGACCAAAACCAACGGTCGCAGTTGGTCAATGGTCTATAGTCCATTGTCAATCGTCATTCGGGGGTGATGACCTTTCAGCGCACGATCATTATCTTTGGAATTTTTACGTCTTGCAAGTTGCCGCATTTTTTGACCTGAACCAGAATTTTTCAGTTTTCAATGCGAAGAGATAGCTAAACAGGGCGGTGAATATGCCGGCAACGGCGTCAGCTATGTAATGCTGCTTAACCAGTACGACCGAAACAGCAACAATAATTGCCATCGCAAGCATTACCCACCTCATTACCCTGTGATTTCTCCACGATACCAGAGTTATGAAGACAGGATATGTCACATGCAGAGAAGGAAAACAGTTGTATGGGAGATCGATGGCAAAAATAGCCGATGTTATCGCTCCATAGATTCCTGTGAGTGATTCCACCGGTGGACGCATCGTCATCTTCACCGGCATAAAAAGGAAGAATGCGTAGCATATCGTCGTTGCCGTGAAGAAGGTTATGACGGCGCGGCGCCAGTCCTCGATATCGTCTATGATTGCGTATGCCAGAAAGACGCCTCCGTATACGCATGCGTAGCCGAGTATGAAGACCGGGACGAATGGGATGGAATTTTCAAAGGACATCCCGAAGTCATAAAAACGGCTTCCCATCGATGCGATCCAATTGGTAGCCATATAGCCGATTCCGAAATATGCCAGCATTATGGCGAACCAAAATCTTTTTTCTCTGAGCTCCACGCGCGTCATTTCTTAAGCCCCCTTTCGAGGGGTGGATACTATGCAAAAGGAGCATGCCGATCAACAATGAATTGACTTGCATATAAAGTGCGCAGAATGGTACGACCCCTGCCGATAATTAGATATCATCTTCAGGAGGATATATGGATAGAAACGCGGTTGAAAAAGTTTTGGATGACAAGGTTCGCCCGAAGCTTGCGATGGACGGCGGCGGCGTCGAGCTCGTAGATGTGAGGGATGACAATACCGTAGTTGTAAAGCTTGTCGGCGCGTGCGGATGCTGCCCGTTTTCACAGATGACCTTGAAGGCCGGGGTCGAGGCGGAACTCAAAGCCGCATTTCCGGAACTGAAGGCCGTAGTTACGGGTTAATCTATATATGGGCACATCTAAAAACTATAAGATGAGCCGCCGCGACCGGAAAATTCACGTGTCTGGAGCGAGCCTTATCCGCGAAGATACGTGAATTTTCCGAGGCAGGCGGCTAACGCAGATAGTTTTTAGATGTGCCCATAAATCAATATCTGATTAGGCGTGTTTAAAAACAGGCTAACAATCTTACATTCACTTCTGTTTTGGTAGGGTTCCCCTGAAGGAGACATTGGCGCGTCTACGAGACCGATCGTATCCGGAAGTTAAAAATCAGATCGCTTTCTTGATTTGGAGGCCGACAGAGGAGGATATCCAAATCAGATGAAAGCGACTGATTTATGACGACGGATAGGGAGGCGAAGTGCGCCCAGTCGACGAAGGGGAAACCTGTCAAAATAGGAAGTAAATGTCAGATCCTATCACAACCGATTCTTATAATTTGAACTAGTCACGATTTAATCTGACAGAGGGTGGTTGAAAAAAGAAACCGCCATGGCACCTTCCCGGGGAGTCTCTAAACACCCCAAAAGGGGAAGGAGGAAACCATGACGGTCGGAGAAAAGCTTA
>JAAZCA010000038.1 GCA_012513515.1 Myxococcales bacterium
CAAAAGCGCTAAAAGAAAGATCCTGAATCTCATTAAAACCTCCAAAAAACAGGCCACAAAAGCGCAGGACGGGTAATTTTCTACGCCATAAGCAACCGGAATTCAAGCCATTAGTTGCGTAATGGTTCTCGCCTAAAATACGAAAAAGTTGCGTGATTTTCCCTTTTCCCCGTCAGAGGGAGCAACAGCATCCAGACCCCAAAAAGTTTTCATTCGAAAACATCCTTATTAAGATTAAGATCAAGACCAGGATCAGGATGAAGATGAAGATGACCTTTCTCGTCACTCGGGGATGACAGCCGTTCACCAGTCACGAGTCACGGCAGTTGCGGGAGGGGGTCGAATCCTGATCGCTGATCACTGATCTTTGATCCGCCTTTTGTAAGATTAGCTTATATTCGAAAATATCGTTATTAGGGTTAAGATTAGGATTAAGATGAAGATTCGGGGATGACAACATGAATGTCATTCCCGCGCTTTTAGGCCGCCGCTACCGCGGGGTTCCAACCGTTCACCAGTTACGAGTCGCGGTTGTTGCTGATTTTTCGGAGGTAACTTGATTTAGGCAATTTCCTCCGTGCTTGGCCTGAACTGAAGGGCTTCGGCGATGTGCTCCTCCAGCACGTCGGCGCTTTCCGCGAGATCGGCTATGGTGCGAGCGATCTTGAGGGTTCTATGAGTGGCCCTCGCGGATAGATTATGACGGGCGGCTGCGGAGGCTAGCAATTTTTTGGCTCCGCTTCCCGGATTGACGTGGGTTTTTAATTCGCGTCCTGTGAGATGCGAATTGTATTTTTCCGATCTACCATATCTTTCAGACTGTATCTTCCGCGCCCTCATGATTCGTTCGAGCACTTCGCAGGAGTGCTCTTCCTGAACGTGCTCCATGAGCGCTTCGTGAGGAGGAGGGCCTACTTCGATGTGCAGATCGATCCGGTCGAGCAGCGGACCGGAAAGCTTGGCGCGATATCTGCGGATGTCGCCTATCGAACAGGTGCATGGGCGCGAAGGGTGTGTGAAAAATCCGCATTTGCAGGGGTTGTAAGCGCATACCATCATGAACTTCGCAGGATAGACGATCATCGTCTGCGATCTGGTGATTCGCACTATGCCGGATTCCATCGGCTGTCTCAAAACCTCCAGAACGTCGCGCCTGAACTCCGCCATCTCGTCTAAAAAGAGAACTCCGCGGTGAGCGAGGGATATCTCCCCCAGCCTTGCAGTTCCTCCCGACCCTCCCCCTATCAGACCTGCGTATGAGGCCGAGTGATGAGGCGCTCGGAACGGACGCTTTGTCGGGAGCTTCTGCCCCGGGGCGATCAGCCCGTGACAGCTTCGAATTTTCATCACCTCGAGCGCCTCGAACTCGGTGAGGGGAGGGAGGATCGAAGGTAGCCTTTCGGCGAGCATGGTTTTGCCGGTTCCCGGAGGTCCTTTCATCGCGATATTGTGTCCTCCCGCTGCGGCGATCTCGAGGCCCCGTTTGGCAAATGGTTGCCCTTTCACATCGGAGATGTCGAGAGTTTCGGCTTCCGGATGTGCCTCTCTTCTGTGTTCTGGAAACTGAGGACTTAGCTCGCCGTTCAGAAATGAGATTACATCCGAAAGTTTTTCGACGGGGATAACTTCCCCCGGCATCGCGAGCTTTGCCTCCCAGGCATTTTCGCGAGGAACTATGACTCCTTTCAGCCCGAGCCTTCTCGCTTCAAGTGCCATCATGAAAATCCCTGCGACAGGCATGATGCGCCCATAGAGAGATAGCTCTCCGGCCATGATGAATTTAGAGGCCATCGCGGCGCTGGCGTTTTCCGTGGCGCAAAGCAGTGCCACCGCTATCGGAAGGTCGTAATGCGTGCCAGCCTTTTTGATGTTGCCGGGGGATAGATTCACGAGCGTTTTTCTGTTGGGAGTCATGAACCCCGAATTTCTGATTGCGCTCGATACGCGGTCGCGCGCCTCCTTTACTGCCGTCTCCGGCAGGCCGACCATGTTCCAGCCCGGAAGACCTCTCATGAGTATCTCTACCTCGATCTTGATCGCTACCGCCTCTATTCCGTCAAGCGCCGCTGAGAATGTGTGTGCTAGCATGTTTCTTCTTCAATGCAATTGCCATGCCCGGGTAAAACGCATATATATCAAGGCTGGGTATTTGCTAAACTGTATGAAAACGATGCTTGTGGATAATTTTCATACACTTCCGGAGAGGGCGGATATGATAATTCAGATATATGAGGTGAATTCTGAGGCAGAGGCGAAGCAGTTGGCCGAACTCGGCGTCGATCACATAGGGAGCGTAATAACTCCCGAGATGCGCTGGGACGACCCGGGTGTGAGAGGGGCCGTAGCGGCTGCGAAGGCATTCGGAAGGAAAAGTTCGTTGATTCAGTTTTCCGACGATTTTGAAACTGTTTCAAGGATAATTGATTATCATCGGCCCGACATTCTCCATTTCTGCGAGGCGCTTCATGGCTTTGCGGAAGATAGGCTTGCGGAGCTTTTGCTTTTGC
Source organism: Myxococcales bacterium (assembly GCA_012513515.1). Classification (NCBI taxonomy): domain Bacteria; kingdom Pseudomonadati; phylum Myxococcota; class Myxococcia; order Myxococcales; species Myxococcales bacterium. The sequence goes on from JAAZCA010000038.1 coordinate 2,508, forward strand.
AGCTAAAGATAAGGGAGAGATATCCATTTTTGTCCATCATGCGCTCCATTCCAGTTGCGCAAAGCGGTAGGGGGGAGCGTGTCGATACGCTGCACTATGCAGAAATATTTGCGCCCGGCAGCGACTACTTTCTGACAGACACTCTGCTCATAGCGGATTTCGACGGAACGGAAGAAGAACAGCCGGTCCCCGGCTTTGTGGGAATCACTGGAAAACTCTGCGATCTCGATGTTGCAGCGAGGCTCGTTAGCTCATTCAAAGTCCCGGTCATACTTGCCGGCGGGCTCTCTCCTCTTAACGTGGCGGAGGCTATAGAAAAGGTAAAGCCATGTGGAGTGGACAGCTGCACCCTCACCAATGCGATTGGGCAGGGCGGCAGGCCGGTGCGTTTCAAAAAGGATATGAAGTTGGTGGAGCAGTTCGTGACGAACGCGAAAAAGTTATTTTAGAGCTTCCTGAGATTTGAATTTGCGAAACGGGGAGAGGTCGGTGATAACTTCGATGTCATCGGCGGTTTCATTTCTCATGATCATGCGCGTGAGCATCTCGCCGAGGCCGAGCCCCAACATAAATCCCTGACCGCACATCCCGGCTGCTATCAGATATCCATCCAGAGAATTATGCCATCCTACAAGCGGCGATCCATCCGGCGTCGAAGGATAAAGCCCGCACCATGTTCTGCGAACCCTTATTCCGGCGAGTCTCGGCATCAGCCACACCATCCGCTTGGCTGCCATAGGAAGAAAGAGCGACGATTCTCCCCTCTCGTATCCTGAAATTTCAGGTTCAGGGCTTATGCAGAAAATGATCTGTCCGGAGCGCAGTTGGTAGAAATAACAGTTGCTGGACCCGGGCGCAGGTTTGATATCGACGATCATCGGTCCGAGAAACTGCGCTACGGGTTCCGTGATTCCGGCTTCGTGCGAGTCGGGGAGGACGGGGAGGTTGAGGCCGACTAATTTACCGACCTCTGTCGCATATGCCCCGGCAGCATTTACTACGCAGGCTGTTTTGTAAGTCCTTTTGTCGGTTCGCACGCCGGTGACGCGCCCTGCGTTCGTATCTATTCCAATCACCTTTTCGTTGAAACGAAATTCAGCCCCATAGGTCTTGGCCTGATCGTAGAAGGCATGGTTCGCCAAAAGTGTGGAGCAGTGACCGTCATTCGGCGAGAATGTTGCTCCCCTGAGATTTGCAGGATTGAGATCGGGGGCTATGCTCAGTACAGCCTCCTTGTCGTGCCAGTCTATTTTTAGCCCGTGTGCGTGTTGTTCCTTGAGCAAATTTTTGAGGATGAGCTCCTCTTCCTCCCTGTAGGCGACGAAGCAGTATCCTCCCGAATGCCATTCGATGTCGTGGCCGAAGGTTTCCTTCCAGCTCGATATTATTTCCAAACTTCTCTTGCATATGATCAGCTTGGAGGGATCCGAGTGCGTTGCGCGCATGCCGCCTATGGCCGCCTTGTTCGAGCCCTGCCCTTGGCTCGGGAGGGCATCGATCACGAGCACGCGCATCTTTTCCCGCGCCATCGCCAAAGCTGCGGGGACTCCTATGCTTCCGGCGCCGATGATGATGACGTCGTAGCTTTGAATCATTTTTCCTCCGAAACGCCGGCGAAAATGCCGATCGGCACTTCGATGAAAAGAGGGCGCCTGGTATTTTCTGTAACATCAGTAAAAGGAACTCCTTCTTCGCTGAAAAGCCTCTTGATGAGGGGCTGGCATGTTTTCCCCTGGCATGCTCCCATGCCTGCGCGTGTGACCGCCTTGACCTCGTTGACGTCGCGATACCCCTTGCGAATCAGTTCGCGAATGGTGCCGGCCGTTATTCGCTCGCATCTACAGACTATGGTATCATCTGTGATGCGCGTGATTTTTTCCTCCATTGCCTCGCTTACCCACAGCTCCTGCACGCGTATTCCGGCGATGCGGGCTGCTATGTTTTTCGGTGCCTGCAACTTGAGAAGAATGGTGTGATCGTTCTTTTCAATGGTGCGAACGTTGGTTACCGTCACATCTCCCAGCGGTTCTCCCTCGGAACTTATCGCGGTAACCGAATCTCCCTCACGCGTGGCTCTGTTTGAAAACTCGTGTGCTATCGTCACCGTGGGATTCTGCGGATCGTTGCGGTAATCGACCAGCGTCACTGCGAGCCCGGGGCAGATGGTTACACATTTTTCGCAGCCGACGCATTTTTTGCCCGACTTTCCGCCGAGGAAGACGGGGAGATGCCTTATGTCCGCCTCTTCGATCTTTATGAGATGTTGAGGGCAGACGGAGCTACAGGGATTGCACGGGATTTCCTGATAACAGTGGAATACCGGAACTATTCCATCCTCGCAATTTTGGTTTTTCTTATTCTCAGTTCTGCCGGGGCGGGACTTTAGTATCTCGGCGGTTTTCACCCAGTTTTCGGGAACATCCGGCGCATCTGCCCCTAGCATCTTGGCCATCTCTACGCCGCGAATTTTGCCGGCGAACATCGCCGCCGATGCTTCAGCTATCTCCTCGGCATCGCCTGCCGACAGCACGTGCATCCCGAATTTTTTTGCTTTGATTGCGAATTCGTTCACGGGGTCGAGGCCGACCGCCACGAGTATGGTGTCGCATTTGAACGAGCGTTCGCTTCCTTCGACGGGGCGAAAGAGCTCGTTCACTTCGCTGATCGTCACCGATTCCACCTCGGTTCTCCCGTTAGCGGAGATTATCGTGTGGTTCGTGTATATCGGGACTCCGGCGCGGATTAGCTTGTCCTTGTGCACCTTGTATCCACCGCATTCGGGCATCGCCTCGGCCAGCCCCACCACTTCGATCCCGGCTTGAAGCGCGTGGTATCCTGCGATGAGCCCCACGTTGCCTCCGCCTATTATGAAAAGCCTGTCTGAAATCTTTACCAGATCTCGGTTGACCAGGGTTTGAAAAGCCCCTGCTCCGATTACTCCGGGAAGGGTGTTGCCGCGAAACACTATAGATCTCTCTCTGGCGCCGGTCGCCACCAGCGTTACCTGTGGCTTCAGAATTACATACTCCTTCCCTTCTTTGAGGATGCCGACCACCCGGTCTCGGAAGATGCCGAGCGCGGTGCTGTTCGTCCATATTTCTATCGAGGGATGTTTCTTGATCTCTGATTCCAGCTTTTTGGCGATTTCTATGCCGCGCGTTCCAGCGTGTACGGCCGATATGGAGCCGAAAAAACGATGGGTCTGAAGCAGGAGCTTTCCGCCAAGGGATGGTTTGTCGTCGATGAGTAAGCTCTTTATGCCCATCTTGCCCAGTTCGATCCCGGCAGAGAGCCCGGCGGGTCCCCCTCCCAGTATGAGGGCAGGGAGCTCTATTCTTTTTATCTCCTTGCTATACGGAGCATTTGATTTTTTCGGGAAGATCGGATCACCTCTTAGCTCGGCCACCTCATCTCCGGCGGAAATCTTGGTCATGCACGCCTTCACCGGGAAGTCGTTTAAAAGCACCATGCACTGCGAACATTGCCCGTTGGCACAAAATATCCCCTGCGGGGATCCGTCCTTTTTGTGTTTTCCGAAGATTTTGACTCCGTTGGCAAGCAGGGCCGAGCTTATCATCTCGTCAGGCAGAGCCCACATCGTAGAGCCGTTCCATGTGAATGATATTTTTTGCAGTGAGGGGATCGGCAGAATAGGGTGCTCTTTCAGCCTTTTGTCCGTCATCTAAGCCCCCTTTGCAGACGATTCGTCGCAGAGGAGAGAGTAGCTATAAGAGAAGATAAAAAGAATCAAGCGGCAGATTTGACAATTTTCCCGGATCGTCTTGACTATTGCGCCGTTTTTTTTCACATTGCGTGATCATTTCAGATGGGCGTTTAGCTTTGTTGTTATCGCGAGAAAGGGGTAACTAAGATGAACGATGTCATAATACTTGGCTCCGGACCGGCTGCTTTGACCGCTGCGATCTACGTTTCGAGATCGAGCTTTTCACCGCTTGTAGTCGAGGGGCTCCAGCCGGGCGGTCAGCTCACAATCACTACGGATGTGGAAAATTTCCCCGGCTTCGCCAAACCGGTCGAGGGGCCGGCTCTTATGGCTGATATGAGGGCGCAGGCCGAGCGCCTCGGCGCGACCTTTATCTCCGGCGTCGCAGAAAAGGTGGATCTTTCAAGGCGTCCCTTTTCCATAATCGTCGGCGGGAAGGAGCTGCAGAGCAAAACCCTGATCATAGCCACCGGCGCCTCTGCGAGGTGGCTTAATATCGAATCCGAAAAGAAACTTCATGGCAGGGGGGTCTCTGCATGCGCCACCTGCGATGGTTTCTTCTTCAGGGGCAAGGCGGTTTGCGTAATAGGTGGAGGCGATACGGCCCTCGAGGAGGCGATGTATCTGGCAAATCTTGCATCCAAGGTGACGCTCATCCACAGGCGCGATGAGCTTCGAGCTTCCAAGTCGATGCAGGAGAGGGCTCTAAAAAATTCGAAGATAGAATTCGCATGGAACTCTGTTGTCGATGAGATCCTCGATGTGGCCAAAGGTGAGGTCACCGGCGTTAGGGTCAAGGATGTGAAGAGCGGAGAGCTGCGCGACATACCCTGCGATGGAGTCTTCGTGGCGATAGGTCACACGCCTAACACATCTATTTTCAGGGGGCAGCTTGAGCTGGACGAGAACGGATATATCGTTACCGAAAAATCCAGCATGAAGACATCCGTGGATGGAGTGTTCGCATGCGGCGATTGTCAGGACAGCAGATACAGACAGGCTGTTACCGCAGCTGGAACCGGGTGTATGGCAGCTATCGATGCCGAGAGATTTTTGCAGGAGAACTCGTGAAATCTGTTCCATCAACAGCGCTCGTTATAGCGGCTGTCATCCTGATTTTCCCCGTGCAACTGCACGCGAGGAACTATAACAGCTTTGGTCCGATATCCGTCAGAAATCAAAATCCGGTTTATTTACAGAATCTCGGACTTACTCCAAGGCGTGCGGAGCCGCTAGCCAGCGGGACTCTTGAGACGAGAATAGACTCGGCCTACTCGAGCATGTATGAGGCGCAGATTGGTAATAACTCCAGCATGGATTTCGATATGGAGCTCTGGCGGCTCGCGCTTCACATGGATTACGGCGTTAGAAATGACATGGAGGTTGGAATCGAAATTCCGATGCTGCATTTCAACGGCGGTTTTCTCGACAGGTTCATACAGGAGTTTCACAACTTCTTTCATCTGCCCAATGGCGGGCGCGAGAATGTGCCGAATGGAAGATTCTCTTACAGGTTTTCATCCGGAGGGAGGGACCTGCTGGATTATCCGGAGATGGGGCTTGGTCTCGGCGATATCTCATTTCACGTAAAAAATCAGCTTCTTGGCGAGGATGACGATTGGCCTGATCTCTCCTGGTTCGCGGAGATCAAGCTCCCGACGGGCAAGAAGAGCAGGGGGCTCGGCAGCGGTGCGATGGATTTCGGGGTGGGATCGATATTGGGGGTTTCCCACAAACGCGTACATGGTCACGTGAACGTCGGGCTTTACGTGCTGGGGGGGAATCAGTCGATCAGCAATTTCATGTACAACAACATGTTGGCATTTTCCCTGGCAGGGGAGCTTACGCTCCTTCCTACCTGGTCGATGATCGTTCAGCTGGACGGTTCCACTCCGCTTTTTAATAGCACTTCCATGGATAACTGGGATGGCGTTCCGATGAATCTCATCGTAGGGTTCAGAGGGGAGGAGCGCAGCATAATACGCAACAGCGATCTCATCTGGCAATTCGGATTTGTGGAGGATATCACCTCAAGGGGGCCGGCGGTTGACTTCACCGTCTTTTTCTCTCTCGGGATGCGCTTTGACACCCTCGGACGGCACCGTCCTGCGGGGGACTGGCTCGCCAGAAAAGTCCTGAAATAAAATATCCTGAGATAAAAAAAGGCATGTGGAAAGCGCATGCCCTTTTTCTATTCGCGTGTCGATCGTCCGTCAAAATGGTATGTCGTCGGGCCCCGCATCTATGTCGAACGCAGGGGCTTCGTCGGAGTTGGCAGGTGGCGATGTGAACTCGACGGAACGCCCGGAGGAATCCCCCTTGGAACCGAGAAACTGAACGCTCTGTGCGACGACTTCGGTCGTGTAGCGTTTCTTCCCTTCCTTGTCGTCCCACTGGCGGGTCTGCAGCTTTCCTTCGATATAGACCTGGCGGCCCTTCGAGAGGTATTGCGCGCAGTTTTCAGCCTGTGCACCCCAGACCACTATGCGATGCCATTCGGTTTTTTCCTGTTTCTGGCCGCTTTTGTCCTTCCAGGTCTCCGATGTAGCGAGGTTGAATTTCGCGACGCTTCTCCCGCTTCCCGTTACCAGTTTTTCTGGATCGGTTCCAAGCCTGCCGACCAATATCACCTTATTTACACTCATATCTAGTCCTTCCTTTTGTCTATTTGTTTCTCCAAACCCCTGAAGGAGATCTTCCAGTCTTCATATGAGGCGTCATGCTTCCATTGTTGGACCAGCGATTTTGCATCCGCCAGGGCCTCGATCGCGTCGCCGAATTTCTCCTGTGAGAGGTAGTTTTCGGCAAGCGAGAGATAGTTTTCCGGATAATCCGGGGCGAGTTCGACCGCTTTTTTAAGACAGCTTTCCGCGAAGGGGAGGTTGCGCGTAACGCTTTCAACGTTGCCGCCGGTCTGCGGGAGCTGCGTGTAGATCTGTCCGAGCATCCGATATGCCCCTGCGTGCTCGTATTTCGGATCGAGAGAGATGACGGCGTTGCAGTCATCTATCATTCTCTTGATGCCGTTTTGATAGCCCAGCACGCGGACCTTGTAATATAGGCCGGTGTTGACGGCCCTCCAGTATCGGCAGCCCGCATTTTCCGGGGCGTGCATGAGGCAGCGCTCCGCGATCTCCATCCCTTTTTCGGCGTAATCCTTAGATTTGCCGCGATCCTTCTCTTCCATCGCTTTGAGTGCCAACTCTCGCGATTCGCCCTGCATCGCGTACTGATTGGCTTTTCCGTTCATCGTCGATGGATTTACAGCTGAAGCGCTGCTGGAGCAGGAAGCAAAGTGCACGCAGGCCGCAACTGCGGTCAGTATGAGGGCTGGACTTATTCTAATCATGGCTCGCATGCCCTAGCAGGTTTTGTTGTCACCTTCAAGGGATTAAATATGGGAAATGCGCGGGCCTTTGCATAAGGGGAGTCAGGGCAGACGCCGCATATCAACAGCTTGACTTAACGGGGGTTTTTCTGTTAGCCAGCGTATTCGTTTTTGGCGGCGTACCCAAATGGCTAAGGGGACGGTCTGCAAAACCGTTATCTACCGGTTCAATTCCGGTCGCCGCCTCAGATGGAATTTATGGGCATGCGCATGGCGCGTGCCCGTTTTTTTTACATCCTGTTTTGGAATTTCAATTGGCAGCTTCCGAAGAGATCTGGATCCGAGAGGTCGAGCTTCAGCACCCTGCCATCCGTCGTTCCAACGAAGAGCCACGATGCGCTTGCCACGATATTCGCAGCGCCGTAGGAGACTTTTACGCACTCCATCCCCTGGGATGTGAATGTGTTTTTATCCACGTTTACACGCACTATCCTCTCTCCCGCTGCGAGATATATATGGAGGGACTGCTGCGTCGTGTCTTCTGCCGCAGCTTGATCGAAGGAGATATCCGTTATCTTGGCCTCTGCAGGTATGGCGTCTTCAAGAGAGATGTCGTGCTGATCGGCAGAAACCGAGGTAACATCCACAAATTTTAGCGAGTGATGGGGTTTTGCCATCGGTACCACCGCAATCGTTCCTGAGTTCATCAGGTTGAGTTCCGGGATGTGGTGAGCCTCGACATCTCCTACCGGACCGCTGAATCCTATCCATGCGCTCATCATCATACTTGACTCATTTCCGGGATGGAGACCGATTCCAGCCATGTGTCCTTGGTCGCCGGCGCTCATGACAAGCAGCAGGTTGCACGGGCTGTACCTCTTGCAGCCATCGCTGTCGATGTTGGTACGGGCCATCGCTACTGACCTTCTGGTGACATTCATCAGGTCAACGTCCGGAATTCTGTCGAATGTTTCGGGGATCAGGTGCGTCATTTTGAACTGCTTTTGCGACCAGTCTGGATGATCGCGGTACCCGACCAAAAGCGAGGGCGAGCTACAGAGATCCTCAGGATCCGGCGGACAATAGAAATGGCTTATGAATATAGTGCTCTCAGATAAGGTCGGAGAGTCGATAAAGCCTATCGGATATGTGGGGTAGAAGAAACTGTCCTCTACTATATGTGCCGATGAGAATTGATAGCTCTGAACGGGGGGATTTTGGACCCTGTCAAATCTTCCCATTACCGTAGGAGTCTCCCCAACCCCCATTGCAAGAGCTAGCCCTCCGTGATCTCTGGGCACGTAGCTCTGTGCTACCACGGGAATTTGTGCGACAGGGATCTCGATTCCGGCGGAACATGTCAGAGCGCTGGAGGTCGCTTGGCATTCGACCAAAGAGGGCTTGCCGACCGGAGTCATGCCGTACAATATGAGTTCGCCATTATAGAGGTCCATATCGGCGGTGAAAATTCCGGAGAAGACCTCCTTCATAGAAGGATCGCAGAGATCGCCGATTCCGTCCTCATTGGAATCTTTCTGTGCCGGGTTCGCCATATCAGGACAGTTGTCCAGGCAATCTTCTATCCCATCTTCGTCCGCATCCTTATCCGGGACTCCGCAGCCGCATACGCCGGGGTGGATCTTGTCGGGATCGGTTGGGCAATCATCGCATGCGTCGCCGACGCCGTCATTGTCGCTGTCGATTTGATCAGGGTTATAGTCCTCCGGGCAGTTGTCCTCTTCATCTATTACGCCATCTCCATCCATATCCGGTCGTCCAACCTCTGCTTCCGCTTCCACTTCTGAAGGATTTTCAATGTCGCAATTGTCGGGCGGGATATTCATATCCAGTTCAGATATGTCGCCCATATCATCCACGTCCTCTATATCACCCACATCCCCTACGTCATCTGCGTCGTCGGGTGGAATATCCGTACGGGGGGTGTCCGGTTCTGTGTCAGGCCTGCGTGGAAGTTCCTGTGCATCATAGGTGTCGGGAGGGGTTATCTGATCAGTGGGGGTGTCCATTTCCACATAGCCATCGTAGGCGTCGAATGAGATATCATTTCCGCTCGGTGGGAGGCCAGTACACCCGAACATAAACCCACCGCTTCCGAGGAGAAATTTGTATAAATTGCTTCCGAAGGAAGGCTTGTGTACGACGCGCATATCGCATGCGTACTTCCCCTCGAATTCCTTGCAGTCGAGGAAGAATTGGCGGTCGTCGCGATTCTTGAAAGCTATTGTTACGGTATCCTCAGGGGATTCGAAAGAGGGCCACGAACTGACGTCGGTGACCCAACGGCAGTCCTCTCTGGAATCCTTGCCGTGGCAGAACTTCTCCATGGCAAGCCCTATCGCAAGATGTAATCTTTTGTTCTCAATTCCCATTGTTCCTCTCCACTAGCAAATTTTTTCCTCTTACCTTCATTTTCGTAAAAAGCGGTATTATGTTGTGTGATTTTTTCGTGATTTCGTGTTTTGGATGATCTTGCGAACCAGTCTATGCTTTTGGCATAATCAGCCTTTCAAATCAAAGCTTTTTTGGGATCCGGGGATGCGGGTAATCCTGCTTTCCGAGAGGGAAGGGAAAATCACGCAACTTTTTCGTATTTTAGGCGAAAACCATTACGCAACTAATGGCTTGAATTCCGGTTGCTTATGGCGTAGAAAATTACCCGTCCTGCGCTTTTGTGGCCTGTTTTTTGGAGGTTTTAATGAGATTCAGGATCTTTCTTTTAGCGCTTTTG
>JAAZCA010000039.1 GCA_012513515.1 Myxococcales bacterium
AAAAACAGAAGCTAGAAGCGAGAGGCTAGAAGCTAGAAAAATCTCGCCTGTAAAAATATTGCTTCTCACTTCTAGATTCTAGCTTCTTGATGTTTTGGTCTATGGTCAATCGTCCATGGTCGAAGTTATTGTTACAGCTAGCTTTTCAGAGGTTCCTTAACGACATCTGATTCGCGAATCTCCATCGAAGTTTGCAACGCAGCTCAAATTCCCGCCGGATGGAATGTCAACTGAGGTCGTGACGATCCTTCCCGTAGGAGGATATTTAACTGACACTGAATATTTTCCCGGAGAAAGATTTTTAACAAGTGCGGGCGTCTCCCTCCCACTCATGACGTTCGGAATAGAGACGACACCCCAAGGGCTGGCATGGACGATCAGTGATGCGGATTTTATCTTTTGCAGGGTATATGATTTGCTGTGAACAGGATATGCCTGCGAGAGAAAAAATGAATCTCGAACGGAGGTCCTTCCATTCATCGAGAGCGACAATGAGACCTCTACATCCTTTGAAATATCTATGTCGTCGGTGTGAAATGGCGTCCTTATTTGGATGACCTTATCTTCAATTCTGATCTCCCCTGCCGCGCCTGTCGGCGAACTATCCACGGCAATGGAGCCCTTGATATCGTCAGCTAGAGTCAGCGTGCCACCTATTTCGGGAACGGTCGAAGCGGGGGCGAAACCACCTGTTTTCTTTTTTGAAATATTTGGGATTTTCGCAGGATCTGCAGCGAAGCCAAACATGAGAATAGAAAGCGATAAAATCGACAGAGCCACCCTCCTCAAAAATACCGGAAATATATTCTCCTTTCCGACCTTGAAAGCTACGAGGGTGGCAGGAGAAATATTCGCAAACATCCCTTCGCACCTGCGGCGACGAAAATTCCTCTTCATGAAGTGCGGAAGTTTTTCCCCTTTTTGAAAGGCTGGATCTTTGGCGCGAAGAACTTCGATCTCATCGAGCATCTCGGCAGCGCTACCGTATCTGAGATCCTTTTGAAGGCTCAATGCCGGCATCACTATGGATGCAAAACCACCGGAAACCCAGTTGACGCATTCATCGGGAATGGCTGCGCGCCTCACCATGTCGAGCGTGGTAAATTCATTTTCCGAAAAAAATATCCTTCTCCCCGAGGCCATCTCAAGCAGCACGACCGCAAGAGAAAAAAGATCACTTCTACAATCGACCTCGTCGCATGAGGCCTGTTCGGGGGACATGTACGCGTATTTCCCCTTGAGCTGTCCCAGCACCGTACTTCTCGATCGGTGGCCCCCCTTCGCAATGCCGAAATCTATCAGCTTCACCTCCCCGCATCCTGAAATGACTATGTTCGATGGGGAGATGTCACGATGGACGATACGCAACGGATTTCCAGATGAGTCCTCGGCGTTGTGCGCGTGGTCAAGAGCTGAAAGAACGCGCGATGCTATCTCCAAAACTATCCCTTCAGAAATTTTTTCACCCCTTCCCGCAATTTTTTTTGCAATTTTAGCGCAGTCGAGACCTGCGATATACTCCATCGCTATATACGGTTGTCCGTCGATGACATCGTAGTCCCAAACCTGGACTATGGATGGATGGGAAAGCGCGGCAAGAAGCCTCGCCTCGTCGAAAAGGAGTTCGCGCACCTCGGCGACATCGCACCACATCGGCAAAAGCCTTTTGATGGCGACCTCTTTGGTGAAACCGTTGCCGGATTCCTGTATCGCGCGATAGAGCTCCGCAGTTCCGCCGCAGGCGATCTTCTCGATGAGAAGGTATCTTCCGAATGGAACGGCTCGACTGATCATGGTACGGGGCACGAAGCAAAAGGCGTGCCAGTAAAAAGCGACCCCTAGGGGCAAGTATGGGAGATGGAAATAGAATCCCGACTGGATTCATGAACAATGTGTTCGCCTGACTGGGCAGCCTCACTCTTCCTTGAGGAACTCCTCACAGGCAAAGATCCAACTGACGGGGACATCCTGCCCCTCTTCCATGGCCTGGGTCATTATGTCACAAAAAAGTTCCTTTTCGGCCTGCGATTCATTTGGTGAAAAGGGGGTGCTCTTTCCTACAGGGCCGCAAACCATCGAGAAGCTTTCGGATCCGGCGAGCCCGATCGTAACGCACTTATATTCATCCTTCGGCGGCTCATTTTTTGGGGTCAGATCGTCGGACCCTCCGGAGGGTTTTACACTATCGTAAAATTTCTGATTGGACAAACTGACAACATCATTTTTTACCTGAAAGCCCATATTTTCCTCCCGAAGAAAGCGGCTCCACGCACATATATTATCGGCAAAAAATATGATTTGTTGCGCACTTTATCGGGGGAGACAAGCCGTTTGTCTCCCCGAATTAAAGGGCTAGGAGCTTGGAAAGATTTTTCAGGTCATCGGATGGCGGAGCCTCGCCTTTCGGGGTCTCCAAAACGAGGGGGATTTTTTTGAGGGCTGCATCGTTCATGAGATTTTTGAAACCAGAAAGCCCGATCTCCCCATCGCCGATATTCTCATGCCTATCCTTATGCGTGCCAATCCCAAACTTCGAATCGTTGACGTGCAGGGCAAGAAGGTCCTTCATGCCGATTATATTCCTGAAATCCGCCCATGTTTTCTTATACCCGTCAGGGGTCCTCAACTCATAGCCTGCGGTAAATACGTGGCAGGTGTCGAGGCAGAATCCGATGCGATCCTTCGCCTCCACCTTTTCCCTGATCTCGGCAAGCTCTTCGAACCTGCCGCCGATGCTAGAACCCGAACCTGCCGTCGTCTCGAGCGCGATCTTAACCTTGCAGTCAGCGGTCGCATCGACGATTTTGTTTATCGAATCGGCTATTCTCTTTATCCCCCAATCGACAGGCTTATCCTTGCGGGAGCCGGGATGAAGTACCGCGAATGGAATTCCTAAGAGCTCACACCTCAGAAGCTCTTTGGTCATCGCATCGATGGATTTTTTCAGAATTTCGGAGTCGGGGGCGGCGAGGTTGATCAGATAGGTCGTGTGAGAAAACGCGACCTTGATTCCGCACAACTTTATCTCACAGCGAAAGCGCTCCGCATCCTCCTCTGAAATAGCCTTAGACTTCCACTGCTGATTGCTTCCGGTGAAAAGCTGAATGGCGTTGCAACCTATCGCCCCACCTTCGATCGGCGCGTTGTAGAGGCCGCCAGAGATGGAGCAGTGCACCCCCATAAGCCTTCCGGAACTGGCTATATCGATCCTGGATTTTTTAGGCATGGGGAGGTTATGGCAGTTGGGGAAAAACTGTCAACCACAAGATAATGAAAGACCCGCCGAATAAGCGGACCTCATTATGCGTTTCTAGATACAAGCCTTCTCAGTTGGAAACTCCTTTGTCTCCATTGAGAGATTGCACCGAGTCGGGTCGAGATTCAAGAGCGGGGAGCCCCATCTCCACTCTCATCATCTCGATCTCCGACAGCATCATCTTCTGGGTGGATGAATAGGACTCTCCCTCCTTCACGGTGCCATCGAAAATCGGAACATCGGAACCCGGCTCGTCGGCAAGAACGAGGGACTTGGCCTCAAGCAAAAGTTCATACGCCTGGCTTTCCCAGTCCTCCGGCTTGGATGTGGAAAGCTTCTTGGCTATCTGCTTTAAGTGCCTTATTCTCTCCGAGTAACAAATCTCTATTTCTCCGCCGAGATCATACATTGACCTTGCGGGAACCCCGTCGGGATAGGAGGCCTTAAAATCGGCGATTTGCTTTCTCATACCGATGGTGAGTTTGGAAAATCTGTCAGCCCACATCGTTTCATTTATCTGCGTGTCGCTGCTTATATACCTCATCGTGGCGAACCCTCTTTCCAGCTCGCGATTGTCGAAGGTCATCCTGTACTTTTTGATTTCTTCCCTTTGAACGCCGATATACTCGCCATCGAAGATCGCTATCTCGCCGTCGCTTCCGCCGTCAATTTTGGCGTTGAGATATCTCTCTGCATCGACAATCCATTCCTCAGCCTTGGCGCGCCATCCGATATCGCGTGCTGTTATTATATCCTGAGAAGCGCTAAAAAGTTCATAGGCCTTTGCAAGGGAGTTGCGATACACCTTCTCATATCCCCTTCTCAACTCGGAAAGCGCCTGCCGAGCATAGCTCTTATCGGCGGATACCGTCTGAACTTTCTCCATTATGACCTGCACGGACTGCACGGTCATCCTCAAGTGAAAGTTATCATGTGCAATCGGCAACGTAGGCAGAAGCAGCCTGTCGACATCATCCGTGAGTTTTCTGATATTATCGTTCAGATCTCCGGCTCTAGCCTCGTCGAAAAGTTGACCAATCCTCCGATTGATTTCATCATCGAAAAGGCCGGCATTAATGACGAGGTTCGACGCTCTATCCGCTATTCGATTTACCTCTTCCTGCCACTTTCCGCCTGACCAGGCAGGTTCATTCTTTTTTGCCACCACGGCATTGGCGTAACGCAGGAGCTGCTCAAACATTGTGCGATGCGCCAACACGATTCCCTGTTCTATCTCCGATATCCTTCTAGCATCCCCGTCTATCTTATCACTCTTCATCAATTCGAGAGCCTTATTATAATGATTCAGAGCGTATTCGTACCAAAGCGAGTTCAAAGTGGAATCATTCTCGCCACCCCTTACGGAATAAACCGCAGCGATGGCGAACTCGTCGGCAGCCTTTACGTAAGCCAATTTTCTGGATGCGCGAAGCATTGCGTGCGCCGGATCTGATTCAACAACCGATGCCTCCCTCAAGGCCTTTTCACCCTCGTCTACAAGTGTGTCTATCCTGGCTTGCCAGCTTCCATCCATGATTTCGTCGCGACCCACCTCTCCCGACGCAAGCTCCTTAACATGCCTTGCAATGCGGATCGCGATGGCCCCGGCAGATACCGACTTGTAATTGGAAATGAGGATCTCTACCTGAGCCATAACTTCCGTTTTTTTATCCTCCGGAACACGGGCTTTTTCTACTGGCTCTCTGCGAACTTTCTGAAAAAGAGCTTCGAGATTTTCACCGCTCAAATTTTTCTCGGCGGCCTCTGCTAGGAGCTCTCTTGCCATAGCAAGGCAGTATTCAGCGCGAACATAGTCGAGTGTAAAGAGTATCTCACTGGGGGAAAAATCATGTCCATCTCTGCTATAGACTGCAGCGTTCGGAGAAAAAAGCTTTTCCTCAGAGTCGAACTTCGATTCTTCCAGATATTTTTCGATCGTCTCAATCCCTTGTCCAAGGACCAGCGCACTGCCATCCCCCGACGCCACAAACCTCTGAAGCCCGTTCACTATATTTTCAATGCCCCTGCCATAGCCGATCGCTCGAATCTTATCCACCACCGAGGCCATCTCCGGCTTCATCTCCAGAAACTTTTTGATCGCCTTCTCCATGTTCGCCACATCACCGCGCTCCGCCAGATCGTAAGCCATCCCAAAGGGAAGCAGAAAACCTCTCTCTCCAAGAATTTCAATTATCCGCGAGGGAAGCTGAAGTCTCCAGTCGGTCCATGTATCCGGAGACTTTCCGGGCAGATAAGAACTCCCAAGCTTTGCGATGATATTTTTGTAGAGCGACACCATCTTTTCTATAGCAGGATTTTCAGACGAAGCGAACGCGGAAAGGATCGTCATCTGAGTCTTTACGAATTTCACATATTCGACAAGCTTGTCGGGCTCTATATGCTCAAGCGTGGGAAGCCCCCAGCGCTCTAAAAATGGAGTGACGGCCTTATCACCCTCGTTCAGCTTCCGTATTTCCGGTTGTCTGTTTGACAGCGAGAGCTTCGTTATGAAATCCTCCGGAGATCCCACTGAAAAACCAGGGTGCCCCTCGAGCGCCTTGCCATCGACTATCACAAGGTCCTCGTTTTCATCGACGAAGTAGACCTTCGCTTTTTTCTTATCGACACCGATAACCTCGTAGGACTTGGTATCCGCAAGCCTTACGGTATCGTCCTTCGGAGGAGGAGGAGGGACCTCCGCCATCGTGGGTCTTCCCCACTTTTTCTGCGCAGCCATCCACTGGCCGGTTTTAACGCAGGCCTCAAAATCATCTACGCCGGTGACATCGGTGCATTTTTTTTCAAAGCATATTTTACCCTGACTCTGATTCCGAAATATCTTAGCACACTGATAGACGACATTCGAACAGATGCTGCTCGACCTGGGGTCGGCACCGAAGCCCAAATGATTTTTATCCTTGTGACATTTTTCGGTCCAAGTTTCTCTTAAATGGTCAATCCTTTTCAAATCAACCCCGTTTCCCATAACGATCCTCCTAAAACTGATATGATGGGTATAGATACAGAAACATCCCCCGCGCGTTGTTTTCGACTGGGAAATCAAAAGGTTGCTTGAAAATTAAAATAAAACGGAGACCCGCAACTCATTGATATTGCTTATGAAATGCTGAATCGGCGGATTTAGATCAGCCTACGGTTTTTAACACATCGGCAAGAGATTCCCTTGTAATTTCAACGATGCGTCTCAGGTCTTCCTCGGTATGCCGATAGGCTATGTATGAATGATGGTAAGGCTGCATAAAAAGCCCCCTTCGAATTGCTCCTGTGTAGAAGACTTTGCGGCGCTCTTTGTACTTTTTGTCGGGGGCCGCATCGAATGTGATGTAAGGCATCGGAGGGATCCCAGAGATGGTAACCGGGAGCTTCGACTCCTTAGCGACCTCCTTCATCTCACGCAAAAGTTTCTCACCACGCTCCCATATGACATCGCAAACCTTTTCCCTCTCAAGTATTTCTATAGTTTTCAGGGCCGCGATCATCTCGAGGCTGTTTGGAAAAAACGTTGAAGATATGAAGACCTCGGCATCGGTTAAAACCTTCATGACCGACTTCTTTCCGCATACGGCCGCTATCGGATAGCCGTTGGCCATCGCCTTGCCGAATAGAGCCATATCGGGCAGCACGCCGTAACGCACACCGGCTCCGCCGAGCGATACGCGAAAGCCTGTTCTTATTTCATCAAATATGAGAACGGCGCCACTATCGTCGGCCAATTTTCGAACTCCCTCGAGAAAGCCGGGGGCAGGCGGAGTCAGCGGCTTCGCGAGCGGATGCCCCACCGGCGTAATTATTATCGCAGCTACCTCGCCTTTGTTCGCGGCAAGAAGTCGCTCGAGCGATTCGACATCGTTGTATTCAAATTCAATCGTCTTTGAATAGACATCCTCGGGAATTCCACCATGAACTTCGGAACACCAGTCGTGCCAGCCGTGATATCCACAGCGAAGGATCTTTTCGCGCTTGGTAAAACCGCGGGCTATTCTTATAGCGGCGCTGGTAGCATCCGAACCGGTTTTTACAAAGAAGCTCTGTTCGGAGCAGGGGATCAGTTCGCGCAACTTCTTCGCAAGCTTGTTCTGCCATGGCTGACAGAGGTTGAAACAAAATCCGTGTTTCATCTGCTCTTTGACCGCCTCGTCGATTTCCTGCTCGCAATACCCGAGTATTATCGGCCCGTATGCGCAGAGGAGATCTATGTACTCGTTTCCATCGACATCCCAGACGTGTCCGGCTTTCCCCCTTGTAAGAAAGAGGGGGTACTCTCCCGGGATAAAGTTATAAGGCCTCCTGATTCCGAGCACACCGCCGGGGACGAGGTCCAAGGCCTCCTGCCACATCTCTTCCGATTTTTTAAGATTGAGTTTGTCCATGATTTCCTCCCGTCAAGAGCGTCGGAACATACATCATACCAACAAAACGGGCAAATGATAAAATGACGGAACTCCATGACAGTCCTGTCAGTCATTGCGAGCAAAAGTGAACTAGGAAAGGTTGAGTTGAGCAGGAATGATTTTTCTTAACCTGAGCCTAAAACTGCTTTTCCACTAGTCACGAGTTACGGCAGTTTCTGGATCCCCCGCTTTCACGGGGATGACACCCATGCGGTCATTCCCGCATGCCTTAAGGCGCCGCTACTGCGGGGCAAACGGGAATCCCGTTCAGACAGTTAACCAGTCACGGATTTGTTAGTAGATTCTATTTTCGATATCGCTGATCTGGTCGGAGAATTCCACTCCAGCTTCATAGATTCTCTCGAAATGCGACGGGTGAAACATCCTCTTCCACACCACCGTTCCATGAACGGCATAGGCGGAAGAGTCGGGTGGGGCTATTATTATATGCTGTCCGATTTCTACAGGTTCGCGCGATTGCAGCCTGACTCCTAGGATGGAAAGATCCCTGACCCTGCCGCTATGCCAGAGCTGACCGTCATCAGTGCAAAAGGAGATAGCCGCATCTACTTCTTTTCTGGGGGCGCGCCTTCTTTCGGCAGGAGCGTCGGCGCGGGACTCCATCGCTGCTACCTCCTCCGGCGTCGCTATCAGGGCATCGTAGCAGGCTCTGGTATACGGATCTATCAGCGTTTCATAAGCCTGATTGATGAGTATGGCCTCTTCACAGCAGCCGCCGAGATCGGGGTGCTTCCGAAGCTTCGTCATCAATGTCCTGTACGCCGAGGCAATGACCTCAGGAGAGGCACCCTTTGAAACTTGAAGAACTTCGTAGTAGGAGCGATCCTTCATTCCACTCCTTTTATCGCGGTCTTCAAAAAAAAGTTGCTTAAAATTTTCTCAAATCAAAATTTCTACGGAACTACCTTTGACATCTGGTCGAAGACAAACCGCATAAAACGGCTCTTGTCCGTAATCGGCATCCCCCTTAGCATGACGCCGGTTTCGTAGCTGGTGTTCGAAATCTTGTTCTGCCAGACAACCTCTCCCTCGGATTTTATCGTATCCCCATCCCCCAGCTGAATCTCGAGCTCCAACAGACTCCCATTTTCCAGCTTCGTAGGAGTCATGAGGCGCAAACCACCCTCGCTGATATCGCTCGATATCGCCTCGCGCGGATCGGCCGGCGGGGCATCCGCATGACCGAGAAGGCGGTAGCTTATGGTTAAGGCGAGATCCAGACGGGCGTACTTTCTTCTCTCGATTCCCTGTGCCAATTAAAACCTCCGTTATTGAGAAGCGTATAGCCTTTCAGATCCGCATTGACAACCAGTTTGTGAGCACCTAACCAGTCCGACCATGATCGACCTTTCCATAGTGCTAGTCTCCCCCCAGGGGGCCGCCAACATAGGGGCCGCCGCAAGGGCCATGAAAAATTTCGGCTTTTGCGATATGCGCCTTGTGGATCCGGTCGAGCACCTGACCAGCGAGGCCTACACATGGGCCCTTGGAGCCAAAGACCTCCTCGAGAGCGCAAAGGTATTCTCATCCATTCCCGAAGCCGTAGGTGACAGAAATCACGCGATGGCATTCACAAGGAGGATAGGGAAATCGAGACGCGGCGACATGCTGCTGGACGAGGCGGCCCTATTCATACGTTCAAATCCGGAGAAGAGATTCGCCCTTCTGTTCGGACGCGAGGACAAGGGACTGAATAATGATCAGGTCGAGATGTGCGACTGCGTGGTAACAATCCCAACATCGGAAATGTTCCCATCTATAAACCTCGCACAATCGGTAATTTTAGCCTGCCACGCCGTATATGCGAAATTCAATGAAAACACGGTAAATGTGGCCGCGGGAGCCGCCCCGGAATACCTCAGAAATGAATATATTTCCCATGATAAGATCGCGAAACTCATCGTTCGACTGGAGAAAACCCTCAGTGCGCTCCAGTATGAAGACGAGCCGGACAACCCACTTAAAACCAAAATACTTAATCAATTCAGCAGGTTGTTTGGAAGGGCCGGGGTAATGCAGCGCGACCTTCAGATGTTCGAAGGGCTGATGGCTAGGATCGATGGGGTCGCGTCGGGTAAGTTAGTGAAATAAAAAATGTTCTTGCATGAAAAGCAGCTTTGACATAGTTTCCCCCGGCTTTTGGTTTTTTACAAATATCGTTTTGAGCGTCGGCGTAGTAATGGTTTACGCGCTTAGATGCTCGAAACAGGAAGGAAAGGAAGGAAGTGTATGGCAAAAGGAACGGTTAAGTGGTTCAACGACGCAAAGGGTTTTGGTTTCATCGAACCGGAAGAAGGTGGCGAGGATATCTTCGTCCATTTCTCCGCAGTCCAGAGCGAAGGCTTCAAGACCTTGCGCGAGGGGCAGAAGGTCCAGTTCGAAGTCGTCAACGGACCAAAGGGCTTGCAGGCGGCCAACGTAGTACCGGAAATAGGCTGATATTTACGGAACCTAAAAATCAAAGATCCCCGGTCGGAAGGCCGGGGATTTTTTATTGGAGATTTTTCCGGGAACACATACCCGCCAAGATTGACTGTGGACCATGGACAATTGACTATCGACCAAAACATCAAGGAGCTAGAATCTAGAAGTGAGAAGGGAGATTTCTACAGGCAAGATTTTTCTAGCTTCTAGCCTCTCGCTTCTGGCTTCTGTTTTTCCCAGTCACGGTCGTTACGGGATCCCCGATAAAAGCACTCGGGAATGACAATCACGCCGTCATTCCCGCGGCACTAAGCCGCCGCTACCGCGGGGTTCCAACCGTTCACCAGTTACGAGTCACGGCAGTTACGGGAGGGGGTCGAATCATGATCCCTGATCGCTGATCTTTGATCCGCCTTTTGTAAGACTAACTTATATCCGCAAATAATCGTTATTAAGATCAGAATCAGGATTAAGATTAAGATTAAGATTAAGATTAAGATTAGGATCAAGATTAAGATGGGTACATTTCAGATACATAGGTAACAGTTGATTATTGGGACATGGGTGACACAAATAGGGGTCTAATGGTCCATCGTCAATCGTCACCGAGATTCCCGCCTGCGGCGAGGCAGGCTGAAATCCTCAATGAATATCGCCAAGTAATGCTTGAACAGTACGGGGCAAATAGTAGAATGCAGCGTTTAAATGGGATCTCTGGCAAATCGCTCCCAAAAAGGAGATAGACGTGAGCATACTTATCGTAGGAGGGGGAGAAATTGGACAGTTCATCGCCGAACAACTCATCCGCGAAAACAAGGAAGTCGTCATTATAGAGAAGAACGAGCGCATCATAAGTGAGATCGAGGAGGGGCTGGACGCCAAGTTCATCCTCGGCAACGGGGCCGCCCCGAGCACGTTGCACGAAGCAGGGCTCAAGGATGCCGAGATGCTCATCGCCGTCACGGACAGCGACGAGGTCAATATCCTCGCCACGATCTTCGCCGGAATCGAGGCTCCACAGGCAATCAGAATAGCGCGAATCAGAAATCCGGAATTCGATGTCGAAGAAAAAAGAATTCAGTCCAACCTTCACGTCAACCTGATGATAAACCCGGACAAAGAATCCGCGGGAGCCATAATGAGGGTGCTCCAAGTCCCAGGCGCATCCGACATCATCGACTTTTTCGACGGTGAGTTCAAAATCGTAGGAACCAAAGTAAAGCCATCGAGCCAGATCCTGGGAATGAAACTCAAGGATCTCCATCTTCTCAAAGATGAAGGGAGCTTTCTGCTGGCCGCCCTCTATCGTAGTAGCACTCTGATCGTCCCGGACGGAAATGATGAAATAAAGCTGGGAGATGTCATCTACTTTGCATCGCATTCCAACAGGGTATTCGAAGGGATGAGGCTCTTGGGGCACAAGCACGAAAAGATCGACGACATAATGATACATGGTGGAGGATACATAGGGCGCAATCTCGCCGAGTCACTGGAAAAGGCGGGGGCGAGGGTCAAACTCATTGAGCCGGATCCGCAGCTCTGTTCCACCGCAAGCCGCAACCTCAGCAAAACTCTCATTCTAAACGCCCACGGAACCGACCAGAGCCTGCTGATAGAGGAAAACATCGGGGAGATGGATGCCTTCATATCCGTCACCAAGGACGACGAGGACAACATCATCAGCGCGCTTCTCGCAAAACGCCTGGGATGCCCCGTAGGAATAGCCCTGTCACACAAGGCAGCCTACCAACCCCTGATCTCTTCGATAGGGATAGACGTCGTCATTAATCCTCGCCAGATTGCCAACAACACAATCCTGCATTTCATCAGGAAAGGTCGCGTGCTGCACGTTTCCACGCTTGCGGAGTCCGCGGAGATCATCGAGGTCGAGGCGCTCGAAACTTCCGAACTCGTCGGAAAACCCCTGCACAAGATGAAATTGCCTGATGACGTGCTTATTCTCTCTATAAAAAGAAAAGGACGGATCATCGTACCGTGGGGGGATACAGTTATAGAGGCGGGAGATCATGTCCTCATAATAGCCCACAGGAACTCGGTAAAAAAACTCGAGAGATTTCTGACCGTAAGCCTGGAGTACTTCTAGATGAGAGCGCGACTCGTAATAGGGGCAATTTCTAAACTCAATTTTTTCATCGGCCTGACGATGCTAGCGCCGCTTGTTTTGGCGTGGGCCGACGGCGGGCGCGATGCAAAGGCGATCGCCACCTCCATGATGATCATCCTCTTCATATCCGGCGTCATGGTCGCAGCGTGTCGCGGAGAAAAACAGGATATCTCACACAAAGAGGGGATGCTGATCGTCGCGGTCGGATGGATCAGCGTAGGTCTTTTCGGCGCGCTTCCCTATTTCGTCGGACAGATATTCGGAGCGATGTCGGCGGAAAATTTCATCAACTCCTTCTTCGAATCGATATCCGGTTTCACAACGACCGGAGCCTCTGTTTTTGGAACCAGCGTTCATGTCGAGAGCCTCAGCAGGGCCATACTGCTGTGGCGAAGCCAGACCCACTGGCTTGGCGGCATGGGAATCATCGTTCTCGTGGTTGCGATACTTCCGCTTCTTGGAGTGGGAGGCATGCAGCTTTTCAGAGCAGAATCGCCGGGGCCAACCAAGGAAAAACTGCGCCCGAGAATAAGACAGACGGCGGCAACCCTGTGGCTCGTTTATCTCGTCCTGACGATAGCGCAGATCGTCGCCCTTCTTCTGGCCGGAATGCCATTGTTTGATTCCATCTGTCACACCTTCGCAACCGTCGCTACGGGAGGATTTTCCATAAAAAATATTTCGATAGAAGCTTACAACAGCGCGACCATAGACGGAATCATAACCTTTTTCATGTTCATAGCGGCGGTAAATTTCTCCCTGCACTATATGTTCATATTCAAAAGGCTCAAAGGATATTGGGCAAACAGCGAATTCAGATATTACTTCACGATCACGATCATCAACATAGTTCTTATAAGCGCCATATTGTTTGGATCCGGCATATACGATTCCGCCCTGTCAGCCTTGCGATACGGTTCATTCCAGACAGTATCCGTAATGACTACAACCGGATTTTCAACCGCCGACTTCGAAAAGTGGCCGATCGTAGCGCAGATATTGCTTCTGATATTCATGTTCCTCGGAGGTTGCTCCGGCTCAACCAGCGGCTCCATAAAAATAGCACGAATCGTAGTGCTTGCAAAACACGCCTACAGGGAACTTTTCAGGTTGATTCATCCAAGATCTTTCGCCACGATAAAATTCGGGGGGAAGGTCGTTCACAAAGATATTTTGGAAAGTATCTCGGGATTTTTCATACTTTATATGGGCATATTTACGGTGGCGTCGATCTTTATGACTGCAATGGGGCTGGATCTACTGACAGCGATAACCTCAGTAGCCACGATGATAGGTAACGTAGGGCCTGGGCTGGGAGCGGTTGGGCCATCAGAAAATTATTTCATGATTCCCTCGATCGGCAAAATAATACTAATAATGTGCATGCTGCTTGGGAGGCTTGAAATTTTTACGGTAATAGTATTAATGACACGCGAATTCTGGAAAAGATGATCTTAGGTTCAAGCGGAGGTTTTACACAATGGGCGAACAGCTAAAGCAAGCGTTGATAAATGCGGGAGTCATCTCCAAAAAAGATATAGAGCGCGAGAAAGTCAAAAAGCGACATCTCTCTAAAAGCGCCAAGATACGCGACGACCAGATAAGGATAGTGTGTGAGGTCTGCGGGAAAACCGCTCCGGACGTCGAGCAGTACCAGCACAAAAACCGACTCATACAGGGAAAGGAATGGATTTGCATCCCATGCGCAGATGAATACTGCATCGACGATCAGTGCAGGCTGACCCAGCAGAGTTCCCAGGCAAAATCAAAGATGTTCATCAGGCAATATGGCAGGACGAAGAAGTTTTAGCCCTATCTACCTCACCGCGCTTTCGTCCAGAACGAGCCTCGCAGGATCGCTGCTGATCTTGGCCCTGATGCCAAGCGGCAGAGTGATATTTTCAACGCCGTGGCCGGATGGAAGGCCAAAGAGTATCGGTATCTCCATGTCTCGAAAATATCTGCGCAGATATTTTTTCACCTCGTTTTTCCTGCCGTGCATACAACGATTCATCTCGGAAAAGATGATCCCCTTAACACGATCGAACTTGCCCGCGAGTTTCAGGTGATTGAGGTCTCCATCTATCTTCATATGCCCTTCATCGTATTCCTCGATGAAAAACAGCCTGTCGTCAGTATCTATTTCGAAAGATGTTCCAAGCGTGCTGATCATCCTCGAAAGATTGCCGCCGACGAGAAGCCCCGAGGCCTCGCCGGACTTTATGACTTCAAGGGGTTTCCCATATAGATCGCCCAAACGCGTCTTTTTTGTAATCGACTCCTGGATAGCTATTTCCGTCGTGGGGGGCATCCCCTTGTAGAGTTCCTGCGCCACAGTCGGACCGTGAAAGGTGACCCACCTGTACTTCTGAAAGAAGTATATAAGCAAAATTGTGATATCGGAAAAACCGACGAATATTTTTGGATGATATGAAAGATCAACCTCTTCAAGATAAGGTACCAGAGCTATCGAACCGTACCCCCCTTCTGCGCAGAAGATCGCGGCGATGCTCGGGTCCTTGATCATCTTTATCAGGAGCTCGGCCTTCTCCTTATAACGCCTCCTGCGATCGCGGTCCTTCGGCCTTTTCGCGTGTTTGAAGACGGGCCTCGGCACGACGACGTCGAACCCCCACCATTTGAGCTTGTTGATGCCGCGCTTTAGCCCCCTGCTCTCGAACGAAGAGGCTGGGGCCACAATTCCTATGCGGTCGCCAGGTACAAGGCCGAAAGGCTTTATCGGTCGCATGAGGCAATTATACAAGCTGTAAACTTGTGCGGCAAGAAGGGTTTCAGTATTTCGGATATCCCATCATGTTGCTTAAGAACCACCAACTCCAGAAGGTGGCATGAGGATTTTCTCTATAGGCTTGCGAAGCAGCAACGCTGACCATCGAGGGATAAATTCCGTATCCTATCCCCATGTATGGAGCTGGGGGCACAATCACTTGTGGAGGAACCACGGGAACCGAATTCATCGCATGTATGACGCCAGCATGCGAGTTATTCTCCATGTCATAGCGCGTCCCGCGGTACATCGTGCCGTTATTCCCCGGCATCACGGCCATGCAGCCCGCGAAGTCTTCCAGCCTGTTGGTGACCTTAGGACACCCGCCGCCAGCGTAGAGCTCAACGCTCCCGAAGAGGAGGATGAGAAAAACGACAGCTACGGCGATCGAGGAAGATGTTCTCATATTTTTCACCCACTAACATTATCGTCCGATCTTGCAAATAGTTGCGTCTTCTTGACAGGGGCTGCAACTGCGCGTAGCCTCGGCCGCTATGAAAATTTCAAGGCTGACTCTCGCGCTGGCCGTTGCCATTTTTGCCTGTTTTTTCAGCTACATAGCTTATGCCCAGCTGCAGCCCACAGGCATGAAAATCGTCCTTGACGGTGATATCATAAACCCCGCCACATCCGGGTTCATTGCAGAATCCATAAGGAGAGCTGAAAGGGCGAACTCCCGTTTCATTATGATAGAACTCGATACGCCGGGAGGGCTTCTGGGTTCCACCCGCGACATAGTCAAATCGATAATGTCATCTAAGGTTCCGGTAATCACCTACGTCTCTCCGATGGGGGCCAGGGCAGGTTCGGCGGGCGTGTTCATAACCCTCGCTTCCCACATCGCTGCGATGGCGCCATCGACTAACATCGGAGCTGCACGTCCGGTAAGCGTCGGAGGAGGACCGACAAAGCCGGGCATCTTCGATCAGATTTCCGGCAAACTTGAAAAGGGAAGCCGGACACCTGAGGAGGAAAAGGTCATCAGCGACTCGAAAGCCTGGGCGGAGTCCATCGCAGGCGAACGCGGTAGAAATCCGCAGTGGGCTGCAACAGCTGTGACCGATAGCGCCTCCGTCAGCGCTGATGAGGCAAAATCTCTCGGCATCATCGATCTGATAGCCGATGACGAGCAGGGGCTGCTCTCTAAAATTCATGGTATGCGCGTCCGCCTCGCCGACGGTGAGAGGACTATAGACACATCCGGGATAAAAATTTTGGAAGTGGAAAAAGATTTTCGCACGCGAGTTCTCTCCGCCGTGGCACACCCCAACATCGCCTACGTACTTCTCATATTGGGTTTTTACGGACTACTGTTCGAGTTCACCAACCCCGGGATAGGGTTTCCCGGAATCGCCGGGTCGGTCTGCCTCGTTCTGGCATTTTTCGGCCTGCAGGTACTCCCAACAAACTACGCTGGTATAGCGCTTCTTGCACTTGCAGTGGCGATGTTCATCGCAGAGGTAAAGGTCGTGAGCTATGGCCTTTTGACGATAGGCGGTCTCATATCATTTTTCTTCGGTTCTACAATACTCTTCACATCCCCAGATGATTTCATGAAGGTGTCGATGCCGATAATACTCTCTTTTACGGTTGCGACCCTCCTGCTCGCGGGATTTTTGACAGCGCTGGTGCTTCGCGCGAGGGGAAGGCGCCCGGTAACGGGAAGTGAAGGCATGATGGGCCTTGTCGGCGAGGTGACTTCCTGGAATGCCGGTTCCGGAAAGGTTCTCGTTCGCGGAGAAATATGGAACGCGCGCT
Source organism: Myxococcales bacterium (assembly GCA_012513515.1). Taxonomy (NCBI): domain Bacteria; kingdom Pseudomonadati; phylum Myxococcota; class Myxococcia; order Myxococcales; species Myxococcales bacterium. The sequence goes on from JAAZCA010000039.1 coordinate 16,785, forward strand.
CGGCCGATACATTAAAGCGCGGCGACGAGATAGAAGTTGTAATCGCAGAGGGCATGAATCTTCTGGTCGAGTTAAAGAAGGATTCATAGAATAGCAAAAATCGAAAAAAAAGGGGGCTCACATGTTCGCCAATCCGTTGCTGGTGCTGGTCGCATTTATCGTATTCTATCTTATATCGTGCGTAAAAGTGCTTAGGGAATACGAACGCGGCGTCATATTCCGCTTGGGCAGGTTGCTGCCAAGACCCAAAGGGCCCGGCATCATCTTCGTCTTCAAGCCCGTGGACAAGATAGTGCGCGTCAGCTTGCGCCTGGTCGCTCTCGACGTCCCTCCACAGGACATCATAACGAAGGACAACGTCTCAGTTCAGGTCAATGCCGTGATATATTTTCGCGTGATGGATCCGAACAAGGCGATAACAGAGGTGGAAAACTACGGATTCGCTACGAGCCAGATGGCGCAGACCACCCTTCGAAGCGTAGTGGGCGAAAGAGAACTCGATGAACTTCTCTCCGATAGAGAGACGATCAACGATCAGCTTCAGGACATCCTCGACAAGCAGACCGATCCATGGGGGATCAAGGTGTCAAACGTCGAAATCAAGCACGTTGACCTTACCGAGGAGCTGAAGCGCGCGATGGCACGCCAGGCCGAGGCGGAACGTGAACGACGCGCTAAGATAATCGGCGCAGAGGCGGAGTTTCAGGCTGCGACAAAGCTCGTCGAAGCGGCAAAGATGATGGAGGATCACCCGATGGCGCTTCAGATGCGCTACCTGCAGACACTTTCGGAGATAGCCACGGAAAACAACTCGACCACGCTCTTCCCGATTCCGATGGATCTAATAAAACCGTTTTTGGGGAAATAATATAGTAACCTCTGAAAAATCAGCAAATTCAGGGTGCCTTTAAAAACTGTGTGCTTGTCATCCCCGAATGGCGAAAAGGTCGTCATCCCCGAGTGGTCAATTGTCCATGGCCGAAGTTATTGTTGCCTCTAGCTTTTCAGAAGTTCCCATAACCGTTTCAGGGAGACTAATTTAAGGCCCCAGAATCGGCAGGAAATTTCATTCGTGCTATTTTGATCTGTTCAAGAATAGCAGCCTTTATCGTAGAGTATGAAGGTTCTTCAGGACATATGGGTAGGCCTTACTTACATTCTCTAACGCCTGCGATAACTTGCCAAGTTTGAGTTCCTCAATAGCCTTAAAGAAGAGAGCTTGGGGCGATCTCGGATTTTTGCTTAAGAGATCGTTCGATCTCAATAATGAAGATTTAGATTCTAAAATTACCCATCTATTTCGGATCCCAGGGGAGGTTTATGCCTTTAACCTTCTTCATCTTTCTCTTCCCGGTCTTGGGATCGCGGTAGAACTGCCCCTCTTTGGGCTTCACACATCTGTCCGTAAGGAAATCTTCTCCTTCGCGACAGACGGGCTTCTTCTTCTTTTCCCTCGTGGTCGAATCCCTCCTCTCGGAAACGGTGGGAGGCTTCACGGCGTGGGCAGATTCGGCAAGCGCGACTGTGAAAATTGTGAAAATAACTAGCGACCCGAGAAATGCTGAAAGGATTTTTTTCATATGTAACCCCCTTGCGGAGAGAATTATACATCGAATCCCAAAAAGCAATCCCCTGTTGACTTTTAGGGCATTTTCCGGGGATTAGTAGCTCCCGCTGGAAGTACGGGCCATGGACTATAGACCCCTGACCATAGACCAAGAAGGAGAATGAAATGTACAAAGTAGTTTTACTGAGGCACGGCGAAAGCTTGTGGAACAAGGAAAACAGGTTCACCGGATGGACGGACATAGACCTTTCGGAAAAGGGACTCGTCGAAGCGAAGAGCGCCGGTGAAACTTTGAAGAAAGAGGGGTTCGAATTCGACGTCGCCTTCACATCCGTCCTGAAGCGCGCGATACGCACCCTCTGGATCACGCTCGACGGCATGGATCTGATGTGGATTCCGGTCTTCCGCTCATGGCGTCTCAACGAACGCCACTACGGTGCCTTGCAGGGGCTCAACAAGGCGGAGACTGCGGCCAAACACGGGGAAGAACAGGTCCTGATATGGCGCCGCAGCTACGACATTCCGCCGCCGGCCCTTGAAATGGATGACCCGCGCTATCCGGGACGCGATCGTAGGTACTCTTCGCTTTCGGAGGCGGAACTTCCTAAGACCGAATGCCTCAGGGATACTGTGGAGAGATTTCTCCCATACTGGCATGGCGAAATCGCCCCTGCGATCAAGTCCGGAAAACGGGTTCTCATCGCTGCGCACGGCAACAGCCTGCGCGCGCTGGTCAAGCATTTGGATGGAATTTCGGACGAAGCGATACTGAAGCTCAATATTCCAACAGGGATTCCGCTCGTCTATGAGCTCGATAAAAATCTAAAACCGGTAAAAAACTATTACCTCGGCGACCCCGATGCCGTGACCAAGGCGATGGCCTCGGTGGCAAACCAGGGAAAGGCAAAATAGCTTTTTTCTTGCCCCTGACTGGTTTATCTGTTAGTTGCCCGACCCGTTCAGAAATCGGCGGGTTCTCGGTATCACAGACGATTTTTTTCGGAAGCGTTGTTGCTGATCTTTTTAAATGGTATTGGTGCTCCCATCGTCTAGCGGTTTAGGACACGGCCCTCTCAAGGCTGAAACAGGGGTTCGATTCCCCTTGGGAGCGCCAATACCGTTTTTTATAAATCTCTGAAAAAATCGTGCGATGTTGGAATGGGATGTCAGAATGTACTGTGGTTTTTACAAATTAAGCATTATCTCTCGGGATGGACAGCATCAAAATACTAAAAAATATTTTGTCCCAGAATTCACAAAGCATATCAGCAGACAAAAAGATCCTTCGTGCTGAAGTTTGGATCGCAGGTGATGTTGAGCCTGAGCTTCCTGAGCCCGGCCTCATCGCCTGGCGTCGGAAGATGTGTGAGGTGAACCTCGCAGTCTCTCAGATCCTTCAACTTTTCCACGGCTATCTCTGCGGCCGGATTCGTCGCTGCGCTTATGCAAAGGGCTATCAGAGTCTCTTCCAGATTGAGGCTTACCATTTTTTTGTTCAAGACGTCTTTTCTGAACCTTCTGATTGACTCGATTATCGACGGAGGAAGCAGATGCATATTGTCCGGAATTTTCGCCAGATGTTTAACCGAATTCAGAATGAGACTCGACGACGCGTGCATCAGGGAGGAATTCTTGCCCGTTATTATTGAGCCATCCGGAAGCTCTATGGCCGCTCCGCAGAAGACGTTCTCGTTTCCCTTTCCCTTCAACCGGCATTCGTGGGCCGCACGCCTCGCATCACCCACGACCTTCCTATCCTCCAGCTTTATACCGAGGTTTTCCATCAGCTTCTCAACCCTCTGTACACTCTCCCTGTCGACCAGCCCCATCGTGTACTCGCACTGATATCTGAAACACCGGCGAATGACTTCCTGCTTCGCGGCCTCGCTCACTATCTCATCATCTGTAATTCCGAAGCCGGCCTTATTGACTCCCATGTCTGTCGGAGATTTGTAATATTCTACCCCTCCGGTGATCTTCTCGATTATTCGCTTGAGAAGCGGAAAGGCGTCGACATCGCGGTTATAATTTACCGTCTTTTCGTCGTACGCATCCAGATGAAAGTGATCAATCACATTCACATCCCCGAGTTCCGCAGTTGCAGCCTCGTAGGCGACATTTACGGGATGCTTCAACGGAAGATTCCATATCGGAAAGGTCTCGAACTTGGCGTAGCCTGATTTCACCCCGCGCATATGGTCGTGATACATCTGGCTTAAGCATGTGGCGAGCTTGCCGCTTCCAGGGCCGGGGCCGGTTATGACCACGATAGGCTTCGAGGTCTCGATATACTGATTTCTGCCGTACCCATCCTGGCTGACGATCGTATCTACGTCATAAGGATAACCGTTGGTAAAGCCGTGCGTGTACACCCTGATGCCGCGATGCTGCAGCTTGTTTTTAAAAGCTATGGCGGAGGGCTGATTTTCGAACCTCGTTATCACGACTGCGGAAATAGCTATGCCCCACCCCTTGAAATCATCGATCGTCTTCAGCGCATCTACATCATAGGTGATTCCGAAATCGGCGCGCACCTTCTTTTTTTCGATATCGCCGGCATAGATGCACAGTATCACATCTATCTTATCCTTGAGTTTCTGGAGAAGCCGCATTTTGACATTGGGATCGAATCCGGGCAGGACTCGCGCCGCATGATAATCGAAGAGAACCTTCCCTCCGAGTTCCAGATAGAGCTTATCTTTGAACCTCTCCACCCTTTCGAGTATCGCGCGAGACTGCTCGATCAGATATCTCTTGTTGTCGAAACCTCTTTTGACATTCATATATTTTCCCTCGATCCGAGACGGCATAACAAAAAAGCAAGAGAGTTCGCAATTCAATTATGAAGTTTCGCGCCATCGCCGCTCGAAATTTCTATATCGCTCTCTTTAGTCTTTATCCCCACACCATCTTCGGAAATTCTGATGATCATCATTGAAGCGTGGTATCAAGCCTTTTTCCTCCCCAAAAAAAGGCTTCACATCCTAGGCAATGATGATCGGCTTTTTCATGTATTTCGACTTCGGCGAAGCCGCGCTCCGCAAAAGCAGCTTCTTAGAAGCTATCGCCATGATTTAATTAGACTATTCATGAAAGACCAAACAAAGTAGCACGCTGCGATCAGACCTGAATATTTCAAATATATAAATTCATTCGCAGTAGCTCGGCGAATAAAACATTCTCCAATCCCAACATATTCTCCAATCCCACTTGAACTTAAATTTCATCGGGGATAGATTCCTGCTCCACCAAAAGGAGGAAGAAAATGTCTACGGTAAACCATCCCAACCCCAACATGAACGCATTCGAAAACGCACTGACGCAGTTTGATCAGGCCGCTGAAAAGCTAAAGCTCACCAAGGATCAGGTCGCCATGATCAAAGAGCCGCGCAAGGTAGTGGAGGTTGCGCTTCCGGTGCGAATGGATAATGGCAGCATACAGGTTTTCAAAGGGTACCGCGTGCAGCATAATATCGCGCGAGGTCCTGCCAAAGGCGGAGTCAGGTTTCATCCCGACGTCAATATCGATGAAGTGAAGGCGCTCTCGTTCTGGATGACCTATAAATGCGCTGCGGTAAATGTCCCGTTCGGGGGCGGCAAAGGCGGAGTCATATGCGATCCGTTAAAACTTTCAACCGGAGAACTTGAGAGGCTCGCACGCAGATATTTCGCCGATATGATAGAAATCTTCGGCCCGGACAAGGACGTACCCGCTCCGGATGTAGGCACGAATGCCCAAGTCATGGCGTGGTTCGTCGATACCTATTCGATGCATGCCGGCGCTTATTGCCCTGCAGTCGTCACAGGCAAGCCGCTGGAAATCGGCGGTTCCGCTGGAAGAGCCGAGGCTACAGCGCAGGGAATAGTCCACACCATAGTCAGCGCCGCCAAACACCTGAACATAGATCTCAAAAAGAGCACCGTCGCAGTTCAGGGCTTTGGGAACGTAGGCTCCAACTCCGCCAAGATACTCTATAATGAGGGATGTAAGATCGTAGGCATCTCCGATGTGACCGGAACCTACACAAATGAAAACGGCTTCGATATCCCGGCGGTCTTCGAATACATAAAGGGTAAAAAGCTGCTCTCCGGACTCGAAAAGGTCGTGAAATGCTCAAAGGTGGACGACACTAAGAAACTGCTTGAGATGGAGGTCGACATTCTTGTTCCGGCCGCGCTCGAAAACCAGATCAACTCTACCAACGCCAAGAATATCAGGGCGAAGATGATCGCAGAAGGCGCAAACGGACCGGTCACACCGGATGCCGATCCGATTCTCGAAAAGCTTGGCGTCTTCGTCATACCGGATATCCTCTGCAACTCCGGCGGCGTGGCGGTTTCCTACCTGGAATGGGTGCAAAACAGGATGGGGTATTACTGGAACAACGAATACGTGCAGAACGATCTCTCCAAGATGATGACGGGTGCTTTTAAATCCGTTCTCGACACATCGATAGAGCACAAGGTCAATATGCGCATCGCGGCATTCATGGTCGCAATTCAGAGGGTGGTCAAGGCGTCGGAGCTGCGCGGGCTATACGCGTAAACATCATCAATAAAACACAAAAAAATCGGGGGGAGATGTCCATCGACATCTCCCCCCGATTTATAATTGCGCTAGAAGTTACTAGTTATTACCGGACGGTGCTGATTCTCCCCTAAAATGATCTATAAATTGTTTCAGTTCTGCATTTACATCTCCAAGCCCGAGGATTTTCTTGGCAAGATCATCCGGGAGTTTATCGGCTGTAAGGCCTTCAGGAAAAGTCTTGCCCAGCTTATCCTTCAACTTTCTGATGACTTCCTCCTTATCCACAGCCTTAGCGAATGAGACATTCATGCCTTTATTTTTGGAGGCTTTATTATTCTTGGCGGCTTTACTATCTTCACCGGAATGCTCCGCGGGTTTACCCATCTCATATTTCTCAACATCGCCGAAGTACTTCTCGACATCCAAAGTACCCACCAAACAACGCGCCAACCCTTCGAAAATTCCCTTGGATGAGGAGCAAAATCCCTTTGCAAGGGAGCCCGGGGCCTCGCGGGTTTCGCCCGTCCAGTCTCTGATGCGCGCATCTATCTCTCTATCTATCGTCACCATATGACCGCCTGTGCGTTCTATTTGCCCCTTGTCATGACAACTTCAGGATTGGATGGATTCGACGGCTGTCCATATGAGTAGGTCGTGCTCCTCTGTGCAGCTTTGCAGACCCTCATAAACGCCTTCATCGTCTGATTGCTCTCGACACGGGCGGAAGCGGGGGGTGCGCTGTCATTTCTATCCACCTTGCTTTGGTTTATTCCCTCGTTTATCGCCGCTGGATCAAAAGCTACCTTCATGTCAAACCTCCTAAAAAAGACTTCTTCCAATACACTTATCGGCTGGCGGCCCCCCGCAAGTTGCGCCTATCATCAAAAGATTTTAGGCCATAACTAATTGATATTACACAACTATATCGGCCTCCTCTCCTCGAAGGCGCGATTTATTGTGGAGGGATCCACATACTCCAGGTCGCCGCCGACCGGTATCCCGCTGGCGAGCCTCGTCACCTTTATCCCTGTCGGCTTCAGGAGCCTGGAAATATAGAGCGCCGTCGCCTCCCCTTCGACATTCGCATTGGTCGCGATGATCACCTCTTTCGCACAGCCGTCTTCAAGCCTTCGGAGAAGCTCTGCGATCTTGATATCCTCCGGCCCGATGCCATCCAGCGGAGAGAGTGCCCCGTGTAAGATGTGATAACGGCCGCGGAATGCGCGCGTACGCTCAACCGCCAGCATATCGGAGGGTTCCTCGACCACGCATATCGATGAGTCATCGCGCGAGGGGCTGACGCAAATGCCGCATGGATCGGACTCCGTGATATTCATGCAGCGTGAACAAAGCCTGACGCGCTCCTTCACATCGGCTATAGCGCTTGCCAGGGAACGCGCGTATTCGTAGGGCTCCTTCAGGATGAAGAAGGCAAGGCGCGTCGCCGTACGTTCGCCTATCCCGGGAAGTTTTGAAAGCTCGTGAACCAATCTGTCTATCGGCAGCATCTGTCACCCGAAGATGTTTGGGATGTTTCCCAGTCCGCCCATAAGGCCTGAGAAGACCTGCTGCGCGGCATCGTTGGCCTTGCGAAACCCTTCGTTTACGGAGGCAACGACGAGATCCTGCAGCATCTCCACGTCATCAGAGGAAACGATAGAGGGGTCGATCTTCAGCGAAAGCAGCTCGTGCTTTCCATTCACGGTCGCCGTAACCATACCGCCGCCTGCGCTCGCCTCGAAGGTCTTTCCCGCGAGTTCCTCCTGTTTCTTTGCGATTCCGGCCTGCATCTGCTGGGCCTGTTTCATCATCTCTTTCATGTCGATTTTCATCTTTGCACCTCAGTGATCCTCGCCTTCCACCTTCACATCGTGGATGCGGGCGTTAAGTATGTCGGCCGTCTTCTTGACTATGTCATTTCCAAGAGCCTCGCGCATCATATCCCTTTTGCGACGCGCGGCATCCGGCCCTGACGAATCGTCTGATATAACTCCCACGATTACAGACATTTTGTTTTTGAAAAATTTTTCCATAAGGTCGTCGAGCTGTTTTTTGCGATCCTCTTCAGTGAGCATATCTGCGTAGAGCATGTTGTTGAACGACAGTTTAACCAGCGAACCATCTATCCCCACGAAAACACCGTTCTGAAGTATCGATGCGATCTGGGGTCTCTGTATCGACACCCATCGCATGAATTCCAGCCATCTCCCCCCCCCTCCGTCGGAAGGAGAAGAAGAGGAAGAAGCGGGCTCGAACTTGAGCGCCGCAGCCTGTTCAGGAGATTTCTTCGAGGTGGAGGGAGCTTGCACGGGAATCGCGGAATCTTTAACTTGCCGCCTCGCGCCGGGAGAAACTATATCGTCTATTCGCGCCAATATCTCACCGATGTTTTTAACGTCGGAGGCCCTGACCATCCTCATAACTCCTATTTCAAGCAACATCTTCGGAAATGCCGAGCGGGAAACGTCTTCAGCTATTCGATACCAGACGTTGAACATCCCAAGCATCTCCTCGGAAGCTCTTCCGGAGACGAGTTTGACGAGCATGGCAACCTCGTCTGGCGGAAGATCGATTCCCTTTGAATCGCCTTTACATTCCGAGATAACCAGCATGTGGCGGATCAGCTCCAGAATCTCGACGGCGAACCTCACCAAGTCTATTCCGAACCTGTAGGCATCCTCGAGCAGGGATAACGCAGAGGCAGAATCACGATTCATGACAGCGCTCAGAAAACCGTAAAGGCGTTTTCGGTCGAGTGTGCCAAGCATCCTTCCGATCACCTCGGAAGTTATCTCATCCCCCGAGAAGGCAATCGCCTGATCGAAGAGCGATTCCGCATCGCGCAGCGATCCGGTCGCCTCGTGCGCTATTATTCTCAAGGCGGAGTCATCCACCTTTACCCCCTCGTTGCCGGCTATCCTTGAAAGCTCCTTCGCGATAAGCGTCGACGGAATTCTCCTGAAATCATAACGCTGGCATCTGGAAAGAATCGTGGCCGGAATCTTGTGCGACTCGGTGGTGGCGAACATGAAGATCACGTGCGCCGGCGGCTCCTCGAGGGTTTTCAGCAGCGCATTGAAGGCGCTTGTGGAAAGCATATGAACTTCGTCCACAATGTAGATTTTATATTTGGCCGACGAGGGCATGTACCTGACCCGCTCGCTTATCTCGCGCACCGCATCGACGCTATTATTGGAAGCGCCATCGATTTCCTGAACATCCATCAGAGTTCCGGAGGTTATCTCTCTACAGTTCTGGCATTCTCCGCACGGCTCGGCATCTACCGGTGAAAAACAGTTGAGCGCCTTGGCCAGAATTCTTGCGACGGTGGTTTTGCCTATTCCGCGGGCTCCGGTAAACATATAGGCATGATGCAACCTTCCCGACTTGATCGCGTTCTTCAAAGTTGTAGTGATGTGGTCCTGCCCCACGACATCGGAAAATTTCTGGGGGCGATATTTTCTGGCCAAGACCTGATATGACATATTTCGCCTCTGTTCTTCTTTAAAAACGCACGACAAGCGCGTGGCCCTTCACACAAAACCGCACGAATAGAAAAAAGAGGCGGCCAGGTTGAACCACGGCGCATTCCAAGATCGGGTACCGTTGCTCCCTTCCGGGCCTGGCGGGGTTCACCGCCTTAAAAGAATCGCATGGGACCCGACCGCCTTTTTTTTGAGAAAACATGCCAAAACAACCTGCAAGTGCGGCTTAAAGCAGATTTGCCGCCTATTGGCAAGAAGTGAAAACCCCATCCAGCAGGATAAAAAGAACTCATAGGTTTATACTATTTATACACAACTTTATCTTTGCCCAACCGATAAGGAAGGTGAAATTGACAGCGTATAGGGTTAGGAGAAAAAATGAGTGATTTCTATCGCATCGATGTCGGAAACACCCCCCCCACCAGCAACGCCTGAACCTGTAGAGCTCGCCGCCAACTTGCCAGCGATTCCGAGTCGCTATCCGTTCAGCAAAGATTTTATGCAGGTATCCAGTTATGAGCAGGGAACTTATCTTCAGTTGCTCTGGGAAAAGTATCTCGATGTAGCGCATAGTCTGGGTTCGAGAGTGGGCCCCACCCCTCTGAATGATCACCTCCTTTCGGTAGGCAATGATCTTTCTCTCATTAAAAAGGTCGATAGCGTGACTCTCAACCCACTTCAACTTCTTGCCCCCGTGATGTTCGGGAATTATGCGATTGGTGAATACAAGCGCATCTCTGAATCTTTGGAATCATGGTTTACTGAATCCTGGGTCAAAAAGCTTGTGGACACTGTGAGCATGATAACAGAGATAAGCTCCAAGATGTTCGCATCAGGAAGTTTTCCAATTTCACCAATTCACAACGCTGTTAGAAAAGTTGCAGAATTACACGAGGAGGCTCAAAAGGAGTCTGACAGCTTTTTTGCATTTCACCAAAAGTTGAACAAGGCGATAAAGTCCACGCTGAATATAATGCAGGTTCCTAACGAAGAGGTGGAAAGGGCGAGGGAAGTGATGATGGTCGGAGCATCGCTCATCCACGATCTTAACAATATAAACACGGCAGTTTTAGGTGCCAGCGAACTAGGCAATTTCTTCCTGAAGAGAGGAAATAATCAGGAAGCCATGGAAAAAATCTTGGAGACGATAGGAATTTTCAAATACGACTATTCAGAATCAGCGGCGAATTTGGCGCTCAGGCTTCTCTCTCCGAGAGGAAGGGATTACGACGTTTCAGTAAGTTTATCCAGCAAAGTCAATCTGAAGTTGCCAAGCAACATGGAGTTCGCATATTTCCGCTCGATATACGAGCTGCTTCTAAACTCGATAAAATACCGCGACCCAAACAAAGCGACAAAAATCGCCAGCATCAGACAGTTCATCAGAGGAAACAACTTCGTCACAACCATTGAGGACAACGGATCAGGAATCGAAAATGTAGAAAGCGCCCTCAACCCCGGAAACCGTTTCCACCAGCACCTCGCTGGTGGAACAGGAATGGGACTGGCCTCCGTATCGAAGCTTGCGCAGCAGCATGGCTGGAATTTCTCCATACATTCCACACCAGGAATCGGAACCATGGCGACGATCGAAATGGGCCTGAAACAACTTCCCATGTTGAGTGCAAATCCCGCGGGTCAGATGTTCAATTCCGGCACTTTCATGCACACTTCACCTAGGACCTCGCCGTTGCCGTTTTCCGCTTCAAATTTCGCAATTACTTCATCCATGGCCTTCGTAAAAACCTGCTGGCTCCATTGAAATATTGTATGCGCCCCCATCCTGGTATATAGGGTGAATCGATGGAAAAATTTCATCCAATAAAGATCGGGACCCTCTCTCTGAAGAACAACCTGATAGCCGCTCCTATGGCCGGGCTCTCAGCGCTACCGTATCGCGTCCTAGCGATGGAAATGGGATGCGCGCTGGCGATGTCTGAGATGGTATCGGCAGAAGGTACGATCAGGGCCGGAGAAAAAACAAAGCGCTACTTCAAAAATGACGAAAGCGTCCGACCCTTCGGACTTCAGGTATTCGGGGCAAACCCTGAAAGCATAGGCAAGTCGATTGAGATGCTCTCTTCCGAGCCAGTCGACCTCTTCGACATAAATATGGGATGCCCCGTGCACAAAGTCTGCAAAAAGGGGGCTGGCGCAGCGTTGATGAAAAATCCCGAACTCGTATCGAAAATAGTAGCCGCAGCAAGAAAGGCGACCGAAAAACCCCTCACCATAAAAATACGCGCTGGCTGGAATTCTAAGTCCATCAACTGCATCGAGATAGCCAAGATAGCCGAGAGCTGTGGAGCTGACGCAGTTGCAATTCATGCTCGGACGCGCGAACAGGAATTTAGCGGCAAGGCCGACTGGAGCCACATAGCCGCGGTCAAATCCGCGCTGAAAATTCCCGTCATAGGAAATGGCGATATCAAATCCCGCCACGATGCTTTGGAGATGATCGAACAGACGCGATGCGACGCAATTATGATAGGACGTGCTGCAATTGGAAATCCTTGGATATTCAGGGCGATACTCGATTCTGACTTCAGTGAGCCCGGTCGCAAGGAGAGGCTGCTCACTGCGACGAGACACCTCGAAATGTTGCGAGAATTTCTTGGCGAACATTCCGCGGCTCTTGCAATGCGATCGATAATATCATGGTACACTAAGGGGATACCGGGAGTGAAGGAATTCATGCGCAATATCCAGAGATCCAAGGGCACAGCCGAAATGAAGAGTTTGATAGATCAATTTGCCGCAAACATTTGAATCTCGGACGGGAAGAACTGCTATGAAAAAACCTGCCGTAACACTGAAAAAGATGTTGGTGGTGGCCACCGCCTCGGAAGCCAGAAGAAATCTGATAACGGATCTCGGAATAGATCCTATTCTGGAATCAGTTGATATAGACGAAAGTGCAATCGCAGGAGAGGGGCTTCACGATTACGTGAGAAGGCTGGCAATATCCAAGGCCTCCGCCGTCATCCCTCCTTCCGCTGAAAGCATAATCGTCTCCGTTGACACTGCGATAGGAATAGAAGATGCTATCGTAGGCAAGCCGTCAGACGAAACTCACGCTATAAAAATATTGAAGGAGCTTTCCGGAAAAACGCATGAGGTATTGAGCTCGATCGCGCTGCGTGATGTTGAATGCAATACTATCGACGTCGAAACCACGCGCACCAAGGTTCGTTTCAACATTTTATCCGATGCCATGATCAGCTGGTATATCTCAACCGGCGAATGGAAAAATCGCGCAGGCGCTTACGCGATACAGGGGAAAGGGATGTCGCTGGTGGAATCCCTGGATGGATGTCTCACTAACGTAATAGGGATATCGATCCCTTCTTTTATCAGGATGATCTCGAAATACACCCTCTGATGGGCAGAGATAAAACTCAAGCGGCGGATGTAAAATCAATTCGCAGTTACGAAGCTCCATTCGTAAATGAATTTATTGCAATCACCATCGCCACTTCTGCCTGCGAGACATTCCCCGTCGACATCTTCGAACGCTCCGGAAATCCTTGCGAAGTATCTGGTCCCCGGCAAGAGTTCCTCATCTGGTTCAAAGGCAATATTGGCAATAGGAGAATTTTCCCTGTAAGATAGCGCGCCATTCACATAATCGCCCTCTTCGGAAAAGATTTCGAAATTTTCATCTTCGAGGATGGACAGATCTACCATGCCGTCGAATACAATTTTTATCGCACGCGATACCGACACGCCCGCCTCGCCGTCCGAAGGGGATGTCATCGCTATTTTTACGCGCCTTGGAAGCATCGTGCGAAAACTCGCAACCATTCCGGGAAAGGTATCGCCATCCTGATAAACTATGGAGTCAAGAATGCATAGCGCATAGACGGCTCCCTCCTTCAACTCATCATATGGTCGTATGGCGAAATTTATTCTATCGTAGGTAGAAACGGCGGCTGGCACGGAAAGCTTGAGGTCGCATATACCTGCAAATAGCCCGTCCCTCTCATCGCTGCTTGTCGAGGATTCTACATCGGCGATGTCGAGCAGAAAGATATTTTTTTCATTCCCTGCGCCGCGTTGAAGCGAGCGCGGAAATTTTATCTCTATCGACACATCCGATCTGACGTGTGAGGCTCCGTTCTCGATGCTAAGCTTCACAGTCTCATACAATCCGCTCTCCGTGTCCGCACGTTGACTCGAAAGGTGATCGAGATCCATCGGATCCATTCCGCACGCAGATGCGATAAGGATCACCAGGAAGAATAGCACAATTTTAATCCCTCTCTTTACGCTCACCTCCATCACGCCCCCCGGTTTTGCAAACTTCAAAGAGCAAAAGGAGTGCCAAAATATTGTCCATTACAAACATTTGATATTATTTAATAAAACCCAAAAAGCCGGAAAAATTCCGCGAAATAGTCAATATAGCGACGCCCTATTTACGAAAAGGATAAAGATGGCAAGCCGATCACTTGTTAACAGCCGGTGGATTTCCGCGAATTATAGGGGCAGAGCTCTTGGCAGAGGTCGCAACCGTATCTCCCTTTCAGGAGTTCTGAAAACCACCCGCCAGCCCTCACCTCACGCTCGATACTGAGGTAGGAGAGACAGTTGCGCGCATCGAGCCTGCGCGGCTCCAACAACGCGAAGGTGGGACAGCTTCTGATGCAGAGATCGCATTCGCCGCATAGATCGGCGACCGGATGATCGGTCGGAATTTCTATATCAGTCATAATCTCGCCGAGCAAAATCCACGATCCAAATCTCTCATTTATAAGCAGCGTATTTTTCCCGATCCAGCCTATCCCCGCGCGGGCAGCCAGCGCTTTTTCGAGGATGGGACTAGTATCGACGCATATCTTAAAATCGGCGCCTGGATTTCTCTTTTCTATCTCAGCCGTGATCTCCTCCAGCTTCTTTCGAATGAAGGCGTGGTACTCAACGCCGCGCGCAAACCTCGCCACCTTTTGGAAGGGATTTCCCGATTCATCTTCTCTTAAACCAGATGGAACTCCACCCTGCTCATCATCAGCCGCAACTACTCCATTTTCGCCATACGGATAGGCGAGGCAGATGACGCTCTTTGCAGATTTTAAAAGGGACTTCGGGTCGCAGCGCATCGCCGGGTTTCGTGCCAGCCACGACATGCCTGCGATCCTCCCGCTGGATATCGCCCCCTCGAGTCCTGAAATCTCCTCGACGGGATCCGCAGAGGTAACGCCTACGGCGCAGAACCCAAGCTCGAGCGCCCTGTTTTTTATGATTTCCCTCATTCCCCTCTCCTCGGGGGAAACAAACCGTCTGCATCCCCAATGTAAGATATTGATCTTATTAACTTTATGAACAAAGTCATTCAAAATATCTTGCGATCTAGGGAGACAAACCGTTTCTCTCCCCCGAAATGACTCCCCCGAAATGACGAAACATTTGGCAATGATGAGCCGATAACTTATCATGGGAAGGACCATTTGAAAAAATATGTCCATTGAGAAAATAAATGCCCAGATGGTGGGGCTCCCCCCATCCTGGATGAGCCGCATGGTCTCAAAAAGCGGCGCCTTCGGTAATGCCGAAGAGATAAAGAAGATACTCGGAGAACCGATTCCACAGATCGTCGACCCGAAGGATCTCCCGCCCGAACTTGCCGCCTTTTTCGCACCGAAGGGGCTTCTCGACAGGATTCGCAAAAAGCTCGCGATGATATCGCGAAAAAAAGGGGGCAAGATACTCCCTGCAAAAAACACGATCGCATCAGTCGACGATGAGGACAACGTCTATGTAGGTGTCGATTTTCTGGCCCAGTATGGGGACGACGAAAATCTCATCGCTGGCATCCTCGCCCACGAGTGGGGCCATATGATGAGCGATTTACCGAAAAACGTGGACTGGTCGAATATGAGCTATGAAGATCTCCATGCGATCAGGCGCGATGAAGAGGGTGACGCCGACGGCTTCGCGGGGCGAGCGATGTTCCTGATGGGATACTCGATCGAGTCGATGATAGAGTTCCTAGCCGAAAATGACAGGCGCCGCAAAGAAAAGAAACTCCCCTGCCACAAATATCACAACCACGCCACCAGACGCGCGATTCTCAAGGAGTCATATGAAGCGGAAAAACGCGCGATGGAAGTGGCGCGCCGGCTCTTCTTTTCAGGAAAAAATACGACAGGTCCCAAGATAGGCAAAATCATCGGAGCTGGGTGAAAGCTTGTTATCTGAGATATTCATTTGTAAAAATAACAAATCAATCTAGCTCTTCTAAAAATAGATTACGATCTAATTTTACATTCATTTCTGTTTTGATGGCGTTCCCCCTTCGTCGACCGGGCGCACTTCGCCTCCCTATCCGTCGTCATAAATCAGTCTCTTTCATCTGATTTGGATGTCCTCCGTTGTCGGCCTCCAAATCAGGAAAGCGATCTGATTTATGACTTCCGAATACGGTCGGTCTCGTGAACGCGCCAATGTCTCCTTCAGTGGAACCCCATCAAAACCGTGAAAATCAAATACTGCACACCTTAAATAACGGAAAAGAAGAGGCGCAAGGGTTCCCTCTTTTCCGTAATGCATACAATCTTTATTGGGTTTGAACAGGGTAGTTGTAGATGCAATACTTGTAAGGTTTAATTACAATACTTTATTTCGTAACCCTGCATATCCAATTCATATAATCCTCCGTTGAATCCACAACTGGGAGGACTAGAAATTCGGGCACTTCATAGCTGTGATTTTCAATTATGAGATTTTTAACTTTGTCCACCAACTTCTCCTGCGTCTTGATCATGAGGAGATATTCCTGATCTGAATGTATCTCGCCTTCCCATTCGTACACAGAATTTATCTTGGAAACTATCTGTACGCAGGCTGCACACCTTTTGGAAACGAGGAGCGACGCCAGAGACTTCGCTTCGCGCTCGGTATTCGTAGTTGTCATTGCAACAACGGCTTCGGCCATTTTCCACTCCTTTATCGTCACGACTTTAAAAGAGGAAACCACCTCGGTACTTTCTTCATATACGATAAATATTTATCCCCATATCTATCCACCAACGCGGGCTCCTCGCAAAATACGACCCAGAAGTGCATACAAAGTATCATAACCACTGCATATGCGAACATGGCAATTTCGGAGATGAAGATCGCTTCGCCAATCAGTGCCACTGCGATACCGAGCAGAAAGGGATTTCTAACATACCTATAAGGACCAGTCGCTACGAATTTGTGATGGCTGTCATAAGGAATCGGTTTACCTGAGATGGGCAGAAAGAGGAGCAGCGTACAATAGACGGCGAAGATGAGGCCCGCTGCCATGCAAACGATTCCAAGATATCGCATCGCGCCGATATCGAGCGGAGGAAGTATGCCGGAAAACTGCATCGCCACCCATGGGCCGGCGATCAGGGCCCCCAGCATGAAAAGAGTCCCCCAGACTATCGTTTTAAATACGAACACAATTTCACCAGCTTTCCTCGAAGCAGCCAAGCGCCATCACTGCACCCGCTAATGGTAGGTCCGAATGGGATTGGTATCAATTGGGAGGCAGTCAGGCAATCTAAAAATCCCCATAATGAGGCCGGTGGTTATCGTAATGGCGATCGCTTAGTCCCCCGGCCTCTATAACGCTTCTCAGCTCGGAGAGCTTTCCCTGCCACCTAAGGTCGCCGGAAAGAAGGGAATCGGCCTTGTCCATGAAGCCGATGGCGAGCTCGGGCCGGTCGAGGTGGAAATAGACGAGCGCCAGAGAATAATAGGCTATTCCGTTGGTAGAGTCTATCTTCACCGCATCGCGAAAGGAACTGGCAGCCAGATCGAGCTCGCCGCGATCCATCAGATTCTTACCCTTTTCCACCAGCTGCATCGATGCGTTCCTTTGCGGAGTAGCGACAGAATCGGCTGAAGGAATTCTCGAAGGCTCCATGACCTCGCCTCTACGTTTCTCATCGGGAACTTTTTTATAAGATGGCTTGGATCTCTTCGCACAGGATGAAATAAAAACAGCAAGCGCAAGCACGACTGCTATGCAGCTATATCCGCAAATCGATCCAGTGAATTTTAGAAATTTTCCTGCCGCCCGCTTATGAGAGATATTTCGCTGCATTGTTTTGACGGTTCCGTCCCCTTTATGAAAGCCTCGTACACCGACTGCGGGCAGCTGCGATCGGCAAGTCCGCCCGTCACCTTGTCAACTTTTACCAGAACGACATCCTGCGGACCAGTAAAATCTCCAGAACCTTCCGGCTCGACTCTCTTCATGAAATCCGTCCAGATGGGAAGGGCCGCGCGACCGCCGCTCATCTTCATCTCGGCGTTATCATCGTAACCGACCCACGAAAGCGCGAGCAGGTTGGGAGTGAAACCAACGAACCACGCGTCCTTGTAGCTCGAGGTAGTCCCCGTTTTGCCCGCAGCTACAGCGGTAAATCCGCGGGCTCTCGCGCCTGCTCCTGTACCGCTGTCCATGACCCCCTTCATCAGATGCGTGGTAAGATAGACCGGCGCCGGATCAAAGCTTCGCTTCATTCGGATCTCTTTTCGCTCCAGGACCTGCCCCTCCTTGGTCATCACGCTTATGATGGAGATCGGAGATGTCCTTATTCCCGAATTGGGGAAAATAGTATAAGCGCTGGCAAGCTCCATCGGAGTGAGCTCGAACGAACCGAGTGAAAGCGACGGAACCGCCATGAGTTCGCTGGTGATGCCGGCATCGCGCGCGCTCCTGACTACATTTTCCAAACCTGCGTCGATGGAGAGCCTGGCGGTAGCTATATTAAGGCTCTGCTCGAGAGCACGCCGGAGCGTCACGGTCCCATGCTCCTTCCTGTTATAATTCGAAGGACTCCACATCTGCCCGCCTGACTTCACCTCGAAACTCCTGTCCTCGATAAGAGATGCCGGGGTAAACTTCATCCGACTACGCGAAGGATCGAGCGCGGTCAGGTAGACGAAGGGTTTAAAGGTAGAGCCCGGCTGGCGCATCGCCTGAGTACATCTGTCGAACTGGCTCTCGCCGTAGTTGCGCCCGCCAACCAGCGCCTTCACGTACCCCGTCGATGGCTGCATGGCTATGAGGCAGGCCTGCAAAAGCCCCTCATGCTCCGCAGGAAGTATATTCGCATAATCCTTCTCCAGCGCGACGAGATCCTTTGAAACGGATTCCTCCGCGGCGAGCTGATAAAAAATATCCAGAGTGGTAAAAATCTTTAACCCCTCCGTCTGGAGCACCGAGGAGGGATAGAAATCAGAAAGCTGCCTCTTCACGAAATCGATGAAGTAAGGAGCAATTCCCGCCTTCTCGCGCCTTTTCGGCGTCACTATTTTTTCCGCTATCGCCGAATTGTACTCCTCAATGGATATAAGCGACTCATTGAGCATGCGCTTTAAAACAAAATCACGACGCTCCTTCGCACTTTCCGGATTAGTGATGGGATTGTATCTACTCGGAAGCCTTATCATCCCAGCGAGAAGCGCACATTCCCCCGTTGAAAGCTGACCCACGTTTTTGCCGAAGTAGAGCTTGCTCGCTTCGGCAACGCCGGAAACAGAAGAGTATCCGCGCTGACCTAGATATATCTCATTGAGGTACGCCTCGAGGATCTCCGCCTTCGAGTGTTTCTTCTCGATGCGAGTCGCGATCAACATCTCATTGAATTTTCTGATGAAGGATTTCTTGGAGTGGAGAAAGAAATTTTTTACGAGCTGCTGCGTCAGCGTCGAACCGCCCTGCGCTATCCTCATAGATTTCAAATTGACGAGCGCAGCGCGAACGATTCCAAACGGATCGACTCCGCTGTGCTTGAAAAATCTCTCATCCTCGATGAGGATTACCGCCTCGATCAGATTTTCAGGGACCTCCTGGAGGGTGACCACGGTCCTATCCTCCATCTTCTCGTTGAATATAGAAGCTACCTCCTCCGGTTCAAGCCTGATCAGCGGGAGCGTTTCGCCGCTCGACATATTCGATATTGAAATTATCTTGTCGCCTCCGGTGCGGATATCTATCGGAAAGCCCTTGAATGACTCACCCGGATACTCAAAATCATGGAGATATATTTGGAGAGAGTTTCCCTTTCTAAAAAATTCCCCAGCTCCTTTTATGTCGCTGTTCACGTTGCGATAGCCGAGCCTGTCAAGCTTGGCTATTATGTCATGCTCCTTTGTATTGATCCCTGGATAGAGATACTCCGCATCGGAATAAACGCGCGAGGGGAGGTCCCATTTCCTAGGACGGTCGAACTTTTCGGCGATCTCCTTGTCTATCGAGCGAAAATGGTAGAATATCGCAATCAGCGCCACGATTGAAAGCAGCGCGAGGAGCTTGGTCACCTTCCATGCGAATGACAGCTTCTGACGTAGGGTTCGACGGCGCTTCGAAACGGGTTTCTCGCGCCTGCGAAGATATGAACTGCGGTAATTTTTATAACGTGGCATCCGAATTCCCAGACCCGCAAGAGGTCAGTGGCTTTCAAAACCGCCGCCCACCATTAGACGGCCCCTAACTTCCAATAATCTTTTAATTACAAAGGTTTATGAGCTTTGTCCAGAAGTAATAATATCCCGTATTTTGTCAGACGGAGCAAAATTTTAACTTGCTCCGTCTGACAAGCGGAGAAGCGGAGAATTTTAATTTGCTCCGTCTGACGGAAAGGTCCCACCTCCAAGCAAGCGCGCCCTGCCGAGCACACGAAAGAAAAAAGGCCTCCCTTACGGTCGGCCATTTTCTCTGTCCCAAACCCCTTACACAAATGGGCCATCTTCTCTCCGGTAAGAAGACAACCCACAAATTTCATTCTCTCATCCATGACACCGGTCTCCTTCCACAGCATATCCACCTCCTTTTGGAGGAAGACATACCAGAAAGTGTAAACCATGTGCCCGGAATCAAGTGTTAACTATTTTCCCGGAACGTACCTTTGTTGCGGAGAGGGGGGGATTCGAACCCCCGGACCTCGTGAAAGGTCAACAGTTTTCAAGACTGCCGCATTCAACCGCTCTGCCACCTCTCCCCTTTCAGTACCAAATCACAAGGAACGAAAAATCATCAAACCTTTCAGGATCGTTTTAAGTAACCTCTGAAAAATCAGCAAATTCAGGGCGTCTCTAAAAACTATGCGCTTGTCATCCCCGCAACGACCGTGACTGGGAAAAACAGAAGCTAGAAGCGAGAGGCTAGAAGCTAGAAAAACCTCGCCTGTAGAAATCTCGCTTCTCACTTCTAGATTCTA
>JAAZCA010000040.1 GCA_012513515.1 Myxococcales bacterium
GGACGATTGACCATCGACCAAAACATCAAGAAGCTAGAATCTAGAAGTGAGAAGCGAGATTTCTACAGGCGAGGTTTTTCTAGCTTCTAGCCTCTCGCTTCTAGCTTCTGTTTTTCCCAGTCACGGTTGTTGTGGGGTGACAAGCGCATAGCTTTTAGATGCGCCCTGATTTTTCAGAAGTTACTGAATTAAATGGGTAGCGGCTTTTTCAGATCTGCTCCATCTGATGGTTTTACCTTCTGTCGCCAGCCAGCAGGATAATCCGTAGTGCATTGATCGGGGGAGATCCCTTCATCAAAGCATTTTCAGGCATTGCTCTACGTTTGAGGTGGCAAAGATTTCCATTTTCGTCGCTATCTTGGATTTCAAGTTCGACCTCGGTACGATCGCGCGCCGAAAACCCATCTTCTCCGCCTCGCGGATTCTCGAATCTATTCCCATCACAGCCCTTACCTCACCGGCAAGCCCCACCTCTCCGATTACCACTGTCTCGTGGTCGATCGGGCGATTTAGAAAACTGGAATTTATAGCAGCGAGTACGCCGAGGTCTGCTGCAGGTTCGGTTATCCGGACCCCGCCTGCGATGTTTACGAAGATATCGTGTCCTTTTAACTCCAGCCCTTCGGATTTTTCGAGAACCGCGGTGAGAAGCGCCACGCGGTTTCCGTCCACCCCTATCGAGGTGCGGCGCGGTGTTCCAAAGCCGGATGTGGATACGAGAGCCTGCAGTTCGAGTAGCATCGGGCGCGAGCCTTCGAGCGAGGCTACTACCACCGATCCGGAAACTTCTTTCGGTTTTTCGGCGAGAAATATTCCGGAAGGGTTCGGGACCTCTTTGAGTCCTTTGCCAGTCATCTCGAAGACGCCGATCTCATTTGTGGCGCCGAACCTGTTTTTCATCGTGCGAAGAATTCGAAATGCGTGCCCTCGTTCCCCTTCGAAATAAAGGACCGTGTCGACCATATGTTCCAGAACCTTTGGACCTGCGATGGAACCCTCCTTGGTCACGTGCCCTACAAGGAATGCCGCGGTCTCGGCCGCCTTGGCGAAGGAAAGTATCTTCGCTGCGCTCTCCCTCACTTGGCTGATTGTTCCCGGCGCAGATGGCAGGTCGCCTGTGTACATCGTCTGTATTGAATCGATTGCGATTAAGGCGGGTTTTATTTTTCTGAGTTGTTCGACGATCTTCTCGACGCAGTTTTCTGTTAGCACCGAGAAATTTTTTGGGTCGAGCTCCATGCGTTCGGCGCGCAGCTTTATCTGTGAGGCGCTCTCTTCGCCGGATATGTAGAGAATTTTTTTCCCCGCGGAAGCGACCTTTGAAAGCGCCTGCATGACGATTGTAGATTTCCCGATTCCTGGATCTCCACCGAGCAGGGTGATCCCTCCGGGGATGAACCCCGAGCCGAGTGTGCGATCGAGTTCATCTATTCCTGTCGGGATATGCCTCCCCTCCGCTGCCGATATCTGTTCGAGCGTGACGGGGCCGTTGCCCGCTTCAGCGATGCTAGGACGCCTGGCCTCGACTTCTACCGCTTCTTCGGCGTAGGTGTTCCAGTTGCTGCATTCCGGGCAGCGGCCGATCCATCTCGGCGACTGGGCCCCGCAGTTTTGGCATGAGAATATCGTCCTTTGTTTTGCCATTTTTTCAACCTTTCGATCAAATAAATTGCGGACTATTTGGATTTTCTCCACGCCTTGAGTCTTTCGGAGATGACCTTTTCATATCCGTTCAGCGTGGGTTCGTAGTACCTCTTGCCTGATATTTTTTCAGGGAGATATGTTTCATCCTGAACGAAGTTTCCTTCGTAGTCGTGCGCGTATTTGTAGTTGTCACCGTAGCCGAGTTCTTTCATGAGCTTTGTGGGGGCGTTTCTCAGATGTTTGGGCGTCGGAAGTGCGCCGCATTCATGCACATCGGCGAGGGCGCGCTTGTAGGAGATGTAGCTTGCGTTGCTCTTCGGTGCACTAGCCAGATATGTGGCACATTGTGCGAGGGGGATCCACCCCTCCGGCATCCCGACGAAACTGTAGGACTGCATGCAGGAAATTGCGATCTGTACCGCGTGAGGATCGGCGTTACTGACATCCTCGCTGGCGAAGATGACCATCCTGCGGGCTACGAATAGAGGGTCTTCTCCGGCATCAAGCATCCTCGCCAGATAGTAGACTGCCGCGTCCGGATCGCTGCCGCGCATGCTCTTTATGAATGCGCTGATGACGTTGTAATGTTCCTCACCCTTTTTGTCGTAGAGAAGGCTCTTCTTCTGAACGGCGTCTTCGACTATTTTGAGCGTGATCTTTCTTCGCGGCCTTGCGGTTCTGGCGAGATCGGAGGAGATTTCAAGGGTATTTAACGCGCGCCTAGCATCTCCATCGGCACCTGCGGCGACGAAGGAGATGGCATCGTCATCTATCGATAATTTTTCCTCCCCGAGTCCGCGTTCCACATCGGAGATTGTAAGCCTTATCAGTGATTCGATCTCTTCGTTTGATATCTTCTCCAGCACATAAACCTTCGTCCTGGAGAGGAGGGGGGCTATCACTTCGAACGAGGGGTTTTCGGTGGTTGATCCGATCAGCGTTATCGTGCCGTCTTCCACGTGAGGGAGAAGGGCATCTTGCTGAGCCTTGTTCCACCTGTGGATCTCATCGACGAAGAGTATGCTCGATTCCCCCTGCAAAGATCTTGCCGACTGCGCCTCGCGGATCACCTCGCGAAGCTCTCCGACCCCCGATAGAACCGCCGATAGATGAAAAAATTTTGCCTTCGTCTTTCTTGCGATGATACGCGCGAGAGTTGTTTTTCCGGTGCCAGGGGGGCCCCAGAATATGACCGACGGAATCGAATCGGACTCAATGAGGCTGGTTAATGGCTTTCCCTTGCCTATGAGATGTTTCTGCCCTACAACTTCATCGATGGATCTTGGGCGCATCCGCTCAGCTAGGGGTTTTTTCTTCGATTTTTTAAAAAGGCCATCCATGCTTGCAGAATAAGCACGCCTCAAGTTCACTTTTCAAGAGGTTAATTTATGGAGGAGCCGGAGGAAGCTTTATAAGGAATCTCTGAAAAGCTAGCTGTAACAATAACTTCGCCCATGGACAATTGACCAAAGTACTAGTGCGCAGTTGGTCAATGGTCCATTGTCAATCGTCATCGGTCAGACGGTTGCGGAGGGGGTCGAATCCTGATCGCTGATCCTTGATCAGCATTTTATAAGCTTATATTCGAAAATATCGTTATTAAGATTAAGATGAAGATTAGGATTCGGGGATGACAAACGCATAGCTTTTAGAGGTGCCCTGAATTTGCTGATTTTTCAGAGGTTACTAACAGATAATAGCCTCTTCGTCGTTGTCGATTATCAGTAGGCTCTTTTCGGTGAGTTTACCTTCCGGTATCGGAATCCTGTAGGATTCGACGAATCTAACCATCTCCTCCGGTAGAATTCTGCGGTGTCCTCCGGCGGTGACATAGGCCCTTAGCTTCCCCTCCTTGACCCAGTTGATTATGGTAGTCCGGTGTACTCCGCATAGCTGCGCGACCTGATTGGTAGATAGCGCTTTCTTAGCCATCGTTCCTCCCAAATTTGCCAGAAGTCATGTTCGCTAAAAAGCTTATCGCGCCTTTCCCGTTTAGCAAGCAAATGTTGTAATTGTAGTATTATATCAAATATGCCAAATGCGTTTTTACGACTCATATTAGCATGGAAGATGATGTCATTTTGAGGTGCGAGTTTTTGGGCTATTTTGATCCTAGGCAGTCAAATAACCATCCTGTCTTTTATCGTCTGATCGCAGCAGTGGACATATAATTACAACCCGTGTTAGATCGCACACCCATGCTTTGTTCGATTCACATAAAGGACTTTGCCATCATCGATGAGCTGGAGGTCTCTTTTGCCCCCGGGCTCAATATGATGACCGGCGAGACCGGCGCGGGAAAGACGATCATAGTTGAGGCGATAAACCTCGTGCTAGGAGGTCGGGCTCAGAGCGATCTCGTGCGCCATGGAAGTGAGAAGGCCTCGGTCACCGCGGTATTCGACATCTCGGCCTGCGACTCTTTTCTCCTTTCCGAACTCTCCGCCATGGGTGTGTCTCCTTCCGATGAGCTGATCGTTCACAGGATCGTTGGGGGGGCGGGAAAGGGGAAAATTTCCATCAATGGAATTCCTGTTACCGGGGGGATGCTTAAAAATATAGCGGAAAGGCTGGTCGATGTTTCGAGTCAGCATGAGCATCAGCTTTTGCTCGATAGCGAGAGGCATGCGGAGATCGTTGACTCCTACGGAAATCATCATGAAGAGCTATCCGCATACCGTGGGATTCATCGCATGCACGCAGAGGCGACATCGCGGCTGCGAACATTGGAGAAGAGCGGTTGTGAGGCCAAGGATAAGCTGGATTTTTTTAAGTTCCAACTGGGCGAGCTGGAGTCGGCCGATATCAGGCCCGGTGAGGATGCCGAGCTGGAATCGCTGAGGTCGAGGCTGAAGCACTCCGTGGTTCTCGAGGAAAAAATGCGCGGCGCTCAAAACCTTTTATATGAAGGGGCTCAATCCGCCATCGAAGCGGTTGGGACCTCGATGCGAATGCTGGATGAGTGCACGAGATACGACGAGTCGATATCTGCGCTGCGCGAGGGGCTGGTGCGCGCGCATGCCGAGGTAGAGGATGTTGCGCGCGAAATTTCGAAGTATATCTCTTCGCTCGATTCCGATCCTCAGCGCCTTGAGGAGGTGGAGGAGAGGATTCATCTTATCCGTAGTCTTGTCAAAAAACACGGGGGTTCGCTGGAGGAATGTCTGGCGAAAGTGGATTTTCTCAGGGAAGAGATATATTCGATAGATAATTTTGACGAGAGGATCGCTGAGCTGCGTTCGGAGGTTGAGGAGCTTTCCAGGAAACGGCGCGTAGCGGCGAAAGTTCTCAGTGTCGTCCGTGTTGCATCCTCCGCAAGAATGAGCAAAGCGATCGCCTCCGAACTTTCCGAGCTCGGGATGTCGAAGACGAGTTTTATGGTGGAGGTCAGAAACCGCGATGAGGAGCTTTGGGATGAAAATGGCGGAGATGCTGTGGAATTTCTTCTTGCGCCGAACGTCGGTGAACCGATGATGCCACTCGCCAAAATAGCATCGGGAGGGGAGCTTTCAAGGGTCATGCTGGCCGTAAAATCGGCGCTTTCCGAACGCGGAAATCCGACGGCAACATCCATATTCGATGAGGTGGACAGCGGCATCGGAGGCAGGGTGGCCGATGTGGTGGGGAAAAAACTCAAGAAGGTTTCCAGAAACAAACAGGTCATATGTATTACGCACCTGCCGCAGGTAGCCGTCTATGGCGATGCCCACATCAGGATTGCCAAGGGAGTAAAAAAGGGGAGAACGGTCACCTCGCTATCTACCCTTAAAGATGCTGAAAGGGTGGATGAAATTGCACGGATGCTGGGCGGCGAAAAGATAACCGAGGCGACGATCGCTCATGCAAGCGAGATGTTTCGGTCGGCTTCGCGAAGTCAGTCTGGAGGAAAATAGTGGATTTGGAACCAGTAGTTGAAGAGGCCTTCGCGAGGCTCGAGGAGGAAGGGGTTGACGCCTTCGAGGTCGCCGGAATTTCTGAGCAGACGCTCTCGGTTGAGGCTAAGAGACAGATGGTCGAATCTTTCGAGAGGTCTTTATCCGCAGGGATTGCTCTGAGGGTCGTTTATAGAAAAAGGCTCGGATGGTCATCCACGATGGACCTTTCCTCGCCGGAGATCAAAAAGGCGGTGAAAAGCGCGGTGGATTCCGCCAAATTTTCCGCCGAAACGAAAGAGGCGGTGATCGCTTCTCCGCAGGTTCCTTCCGGCGATTTTGCGGAGAGGGTAGGGCGCTCCTTTTCGGAAATTTCCGATGATGACAAGATTGACCTTGCCCTCTCGCTCGAGAGTGCCGCGATAGCTTCGGACAGCAGGATATCAAGAGTTCGTTCGCCGAGGTACGAAGAGGTTACATCCGCTGTCTTCATCAGAAATTCAAATGGCATCTCTGCCAGCGGAAGGCGTTCGATGGCGTATCTGACCCTTCAGGCCATAGCGACCGATAAAGGGGGGTCTGAATCTTCGTACGAAATTGGTTTCTCACCGCGTTTCGAGGACCTCGAACCCAAGGCGGTTGCCGCAAGCGCTGCCGCCCGTGCGATAAGGAAGCTTGGTTCTCGGGGAATGAACAGCGCGTTTCTTCCGGCGGTTTTTGAAAATCGTGCGGCGGCTTCGCTGCTAGGTGTTCTTGCGCCGGCATTTTTTGCCGACAACGTGCAACGCAACAAGTCGCCTGTGGCAAAGCGAAAAGGTGAAATGGTATACAGCGAGCTCATAGATATAATCGACGATGGTCTCCTGCCCGGTGGGTTCGCTTCCTTCCCCTTTGATGGAGAGGGAATCCCTTCTCAGAAAACTACAATTGTGCACGGGGGGAGAATCGTCAGCTGGCTCTACGATGGACCAAGGGCCGCGATAGATGGCGCGAAATCTACGGGTAACTGCCGCAGGACAGGGATAGTCAAGACGCCATCGATAGGTGTGACCAACTGCTTTATAAAGGCGGGGAGCTCTTCGCTCAAGTCGATGGTATCATCCGCGAAGAAGGGACTATTCGTTACGGATCTTCTCGGAGTGCATACGGCGAATCCCATTACGGGGGATTTTTCCCTCGGCGCGGAGGGAATAGCCATCGAGGACGGGGTTCTCGATAGCCCGGTCAGAGGCATAACCATCGCCGGAAATGTTCATGACATCTTCAGGGATGTCGTCGCAGTTGGGAACGACTTCGTTCAGAAGGGGGCTTATGCTTCTCCCTCCATCATGGTCAAATCCATCTCCATAGGAGGATAAAAATTTTTTCTTTTCAAGTAGTTCAAAGCAAATTAGTATCGCCCAGCGAGTTATGGGGCTGCGCAGCTTGACTTGATGCGTCAGCCGATCTTTTTTGGAGCTTTTTGAATGCGTATTTCATCTTTCGGAATGTCCGACGTCGGCATGCGCCGCGAAAAAAACGAGGACAGCTTTCTCGTCAATGACGATGCGATGCTCTATGCCGTCGCCGACGGAATGGGCGGCCACCTGGGCGGCGATATAGCCAGCAAAATAGCGGCGCAGACGATCAACGAGGTCATTGTGGCGCTTAACTCTGATCCTGAAGCGCTTCTTCAGCGCGAGGGGCTTTCATTCAAACCGGGTGAATACCAAGGCTACCTTCGCTATGCGATCCGTCTTGCGAGTCAGAAAATCTTCGAAAAATCAAAATCCGATCCCAACCTGAAGGGGATGGGCACAACCGCCGTAGCTCTCCTTTTAAGGAATAAGAAGGCTTACATAGCAAACGTTGGCGATTCAAGGGTGTACCGAATTCGCGGCGGTGAGATAGTGCAGATCACCAAGGACCATTCTCTGGTGGCCGAGCAGATCCGCGCCGGAATCATAACAGACGACGATGCCCGGATTCACAGATTTAAGAATATAATCACGAGGTCGGTGGGTTTTCAGGAGGATGTCGAGGCAGATATCGATATAAGGGTGATACGCGCCGGTGATATGTTTGCGCTCTGTTCCGATGGCTTGAGCAATATGCTGAGGGATCATGAAATTCGCGATGTTGTGGTCAATAACACCCTTCAGGCTTCCTGCAGCAGGCTTATAGATATAGCGAATGCACGGGGTGGGGATGACAATATCACGGTGGTCTTGGCTAGGATCGAAAGCGTTGAAGATCTGCCCGATCTTGAGACCGAACCCCTGCTCGACGAGCCAGCGGCCGAATAAATGTTGATTTATCCACCTAATTATCTGTTTTTTAAGGAGTTTCAAAGGGTTGACAGGCATGACTCGTTGTGTTAGCTATACGATGTTTTTTTGTAACTAATTGATTCTATTCGCGTTTTCCAACTAATAATAGCTGAGAGAGGTTTTTTGAAGAGTCCCGACACCAAGAGGAAGGCGGCGCAGCATTATAGCATCATGATCATCCCGCAGGGTTCCGCGGCTATAAGGCGCTATGAGCTTTCCCGCAGAGTTTTAAAGCTTCTGATGGCCGCCTCAGCCCTCTTTGGTGTTGTCGTGTGTGCGTGTGCCATCTCGCTTTTTGTATACAGGACTCTGTATGTGAGGACGGAGGATGCCAGGGTTCAGGCGGCGCAGTTCATCAAAGAGCGTGCCGTGTTGGTCAGCCAGGTAGCGGCGCTAGAGGGCTCCCTTTCAAGGATAGAGCGTTTTGCCTCGAAAATTCAGAGCGCGATGAAGGCCAATTCCAAAGATGGCATACAGAGGGATTCCGTAGTCGGTCAGGGGCCTGTCGATGTCGATTCATGGGCCGTTGCCCCTGTGGGCTCTGGTTTGGCGGGCTCGATGGCGCAGCTCCCGGCCAGCCATTGGAAGTCCCCCTTTTCGAAGTCCCTCTCATCGGGAATAAAACTCTCCCTAGATCAGCTCTCCGAAAGACTCGACGTGGCCGAGGAGAAGGTTCACTCCGTCTTTGCGCTTCAACAGGACAAACTCTATTTCTGGGCGTCGCTGCCGACTGTATGGCCGACCAAGGGATGGATCACCTCCGAGTTCGGCGTGGCTAGAAGCTGGGGAGGTCACAGGCGCCGTCATGAGGGGATAGATATAGCGGCTCCTCGCGGCACCCCGATAATGGCCCCGGGCGCCGGGATAGTGACCTATACCGGATATCGCAAGGGATACGGAAACGTGGTCATGATCGACCATGGCTATGGGATAGTAACCGTGTACGCTCATTGTCAGTCGGTTTTTGTGAACGAGGGCAGCTCTGTCAGGCGCGGGATGGTTATCGCGTCTGTAGGCAATACCGGAAGGAGCACTGGCCCGCATCTTCATTATGAAGTGCAGGTGAACGGTGTTCCGGTCAATCCGATGCTCTACATAATGAACGACCTGTAATCCCCAGTTGTTCATGGTACGGTTTTCTAAATGATTTCCTACATAGTAAAAAAGATATTCGGCACAAAGAACGATCGTGAGCTGAAAAGGATAGCTCCGATCGTTGCGCATATAAATTCGCTCGAAGCGGGGGTCAAAGCGCTTTCGGACGACGAGCTCAAGGCCAAAACTGCCGAGTTTAAAGCGCGGGTAGCAAATGGCGAGGAGCTCGACTCTATCCTTCCCGAGGCCTTCGCCGTAGTCAGGGAGGCCGGTTCTCGCGTTCTTGAGATGAGGCATTTCGATGTTCAGCTCATAGGCGGAATAGTTTTGAATAGAGGCTGCATCGCCGAGATGAAAACTGGCGAAGGAAAGACGCTCGTTGCCACACTTCCGGTTTATCTCAATGCCCTTTCAGGAAAAGGCGCGCACGTCGTTACTGTAAACGATTATCTCGCCAGGCGCGATTCGGAATGGATGGGGAGGCTCTACAAATTTCTCGGCCTTTCAGTCGGAGTGATACTTCACGGCCTTGACGATTCGGAGCGTCAATCTGCTTACGGATGCGACATAACGTACGGAACCAACAACGAGTTCGGTTTCGACTATCTCCGCGATAACATGAAGTTCGACAGCGCCAGCTTCGTGCAGCGTCCTTTGAATTTTTGCATCGTGGACGAAGTTGATTCGGTACTGATAGACGAGGCCAGAACGCCGCTCATCATATCAGGACAGGCGGAGCAGTCCACACAGCTCTATTACGTGATCAACGGTATCACTCCGTATTTGAAAAGGGATACACACTTTACCGTGGATGAGAAATCGAGATCCGCTGTTCTCACTGAAGATGGTGTGGCCGAGGTTGAATCGCGTTTGAACGTTTCCAACCTATATGATCCGCAGAATATAAACATCCTCCATCATGTTAATCAGGCGCTCAGGGCTCACTCGCTTTATCAGCGGGATGTGGATTACATAGTCAACGACGGGCAGGTGGTCATAGTTGACGAGTTTACGGGTCGCCTTATGCCCGGAAGGCGCTGGAGCGATGGGCTTCATCAGGCCGTCGAGGCAAAAGAGGGCGTAAGGATAGAGAATGAAAATCAGACCCTCGCTACTATCACTTTCCAGAATTTTTTCAGGATGTACAAAAAGCTCTCCGGCATGACCGGCACGGCTGACACCGAGGCCGAGGAGTTTGCAAAAATCTATAACCTGGATGTCATGGTGATACCGACGCACATGCCCATGGTTCGCAAGGATCATCCTGATGCCATCTATAAAACTGAGGAAGCGAAGTTCAAGGCGACGATAGAAAAGATACGCGAGCTCAATGAAAAAGGGCAGCCCGTCCTTGTCGGCACCATCTCGATAGAAAAGTCGGAACGCCTTGCGAAGATGCTTGGAAGGTGCGGGATAGCGCACCATGTTCTAAATGCAAAAAAGCACGATAGGGAGGCGGAGATCATCGCCCAGGCCGGGAGGAAGGGCGCCGTCACGATATCCACTAACATGGCGGGAAGGGGCACCGATATCCTTCTGGGAGGAAACCCAGAGTTCATGGCAAAGGGGCGCGTTGGAAGCGATGCCTCTCAGGATGACTACTCAAAAGTTTTAACGGAATGCAAAGCGATCTGCGCTGCAGAGAAAAAGGAGGTTCTCTCCTCCGGCGGACTTTTTATCCTGGGTACCGAACGTCACGAGAGCAGACGCATCGACAACCAGCTGAGAGGGCGCTCCGGACGTCAGGGAGATCCAGGAGAATCCTGTTTCTTCCTTTCTTTGGAGGACGACCTGCTGCGCATTTTCGGCGGTGACAGAATATCCTCAATGATGGATCGGATAGGGATGGAAGAAGACGAAGAAATTCAGCATCCATGGCTTTCGCGCGCCATAGCCAATGCGCAGCGCAAAGTTGAGGGCCACAACTTTCAGATAAGAAAAAATCTGCTCGAGTTCGATGATGTGATGAATCAGCAAAGATCCACCGTCTATGGAAGGCGCAGGGAAATTCTCACCGGTGCAAGCAATAAAGACATGGTCATGGACATGATCGACCAGATGGTGACCGAAATCGTCGAGGAGTGCGTCCCTGAAGGGGTGGATGAAAATTTCGATCCATCTTTTTTGGAGGAGCGCATTCGCGAATCTTTCAATATGCAGTTTAATTTTGCCGATGTCCCGCAGGATAAAAGGAATCAAGAAGGGCTTGGAAGATATATTTTTGATGTGGTGTCAGCTTATTATGAGGAGAGGGAGTCCAAAAATGGACCTGAGCTGATGCGCCGCATAGAGTCGATAATACTGCTTCAAACCCTCGACGGGCTTTGGAAGGACAACCTCCTTTCCATGGACCATCTGAAGGAAGGAATCGGACTTCGCGGATACGGCCAAAAGGATCCTCTTCTCGAATATAAAAAAGAGGGTTTTCTGCTTTTTCGAAACATGATGAACCGTTTTGTCTCCGACAGTATCCAGAAACTCTTTCGCGTTCAGGTCACCACCGAAGAGAGTGTAGACAAGGCCGCAGAACAGAACCGTCTCAGAAGGCAGGTTCATGCGCATCGCGTCGAGAGGAGCGCCTTCGATGCCAACGCTGCAGCTCCGGATGAGTCCAAGGGAGGCTTCGGCAGGGTGCAAAAAACCGTGAAAAGGGATTTCCCCAAGGTCGGGCGCAACGATCCGTGCCCGTGCGGAAGCGGTAAGAAATACAAAAAATGCTGTGGAGCATGATATCTATTCATGCTAGTATCCAAAAACAATGTCTATGAGGCCCCCATCACAACCTCCCCAGATGCAGCCGTCAGGCGGCGGTGGTATTTCTTCATTGTTTCAGTTCGGGGATCTCAATCAACTGATTGCAAAATACAGCGATGTCGTATTGGCCATCCTCGTGGTGTTGGTCATCGGGATGATCATCATTCCGCTGCCGACATGGCTGATAGATATTCTGCTCACCATGCAGATAACGCTAGCTGTTGTGATACTGCTGGTTTCCCTATATATCACCGATGCCCTGCGCATAGCATCTTTCCCCACCATACTGCTGATAGCTACCCTTTTCAGGTTGTCGCTGAATATATCGACAACGAGGTTGATTCTCGCCACTGCCGATGCAGGTGAGGTTGTTCGCGCATTTGGAACCTTCGTCGTGCAGGGGAACTATATCGTCGGTGGAATCCTCTTTATCATCGTTACCTTGGTCAACTTCATCGTCATTGCTAAGGGTGCCGAAAGAGTTTCCGAGGTCGGAGCTAGATTCACCCTCGATGCTATGCCTGGAAAGCAGATGTCGATCGATGCTGATTTGAGGGCTGGCATAATCAACATGGAGCAGGCCATCGAGCGCAGAAAGGTTCTGCACAGGGAAAGCCAGATGTACGGAGCTATGGATGGAGCCATGAAGTTCGTCAAGGGCGACGCCATCGCGGGCATAATCATAACGCTCATCAACATAATAGGAGGTCTCATACTAGGTTCGACCGTTCGCGGAATGCCGATCTTTGAGTCCGCTAAAGTATATTCCCTCCTTACGATAGGTGACGGGCTCGTTCAGCAGATACCTGGTCTCATAATATCCGTTTCAGCGGGTATCGTCGTCACTCGAGTTGCATCGGAAAGCGAAGGTTCAAACCTCGGACGCGACATAGTTACACAGGTGACGGCCTATCCGAAGGCTCTGATCATAGCCTCTGTGATACTCGGTATAATGGCGATAGTGCCTGGCTTGCCCAAGGTGCCGTTTATAATACTTGCGATCGTTGTCGGCGCCATAGCTCTTTTTCTGATCAAGTCGAAGGCGAAGATCGTCCAGGAAATCGCCGACACTCCAAAACAGGAAGCCGTCAAAAAAGCCGTCAGGAAGCACGGCGATGTGCTCCCGTTTATAATGCCAAGCCCGATCTCTCTCGAGGTCGGCAGCTCCATCATACCATTTGTCGACGATTCTCAGGATGGTGGCCGTTTTATAAACGAACTCATTCCACTGCTTAGACACGGGCTTTACTACGAGCTCGGAGTCAATTTTCCGGGCATACAGGTTAGGGGGCAGACGGTGGATATGGAGCCGGACGCCTATGTGATAAACATCAACGAAGTGCCGGTAGCTCAGGGGAGCATTATGCAGGGGCATATCCTCGTCGGAGAACCTCTGGAGCAGCTGCAACTTTTCAATATAACCGGGACTGAAACGATTCATCCCATAGACGGCTCCGTCGTCACCTGGATCAAACAGGAATACAGGGATGTGGCGACCCAGGCGGGTTTCAGAATGTGGGATACAGCGGAGTATCTCATCCTGCACCTTTCGTACATACTTAGAAAATATGCCCACGAGTTCCTTGGCGTGCAGGAAGTTCAGGTGATGCTCACGGAGCTTGAAAAGAGCCACCCGGCGCTTATCAAGGAGCTCATACCCAAGGTCGTCACGCTGCTTCAGCTTTCCGAAATTTTTCAAAGGCTGGTGCAGGAGGATGTCGCCATCAGGGACCTGAAGAGCATATTCATGACGCTCGCGCAGTGGGGTGAAATAGAGCGAGATACGCTTATACTGACCGAGCATGTGAGGGCCGGGCTCAAGCGCTACATCACTCACAAGTTCGCCGGAAATTCAAATACCCTTCCAGTCTATCTTCTGGATCCGGATATAGAAGACTTGGTGAAAAACGCTATCAGACGGACGGACAAGGGAAACTACCTAGCCCTGGAACCGGAGATAACGCAGGAAATAGTCGAGGCGGTAGGCAAGGAAATCGCCAGCCATCCGTTTCCGCCCGGCGCGAGACCTCCTGTGATTCTTACAACCGCTGAGATAAGGCGCTATTTCAGGAAGATAGTCGAACTCGAATTTCCACAGCTTTCAGTTCTTTCCTATCAGGAACTTTCCGAGAATTTGAGGATTCAGCCGATTGCGCGGGTTGCTCTGCCGGAGGGAATCTTCGAACGCATCCAAGCGGCCGTGTAAAATCTTCAGGCTAACGTTTTTGGAATTGGGGCTTGGTGTGGGCCTGTCTTTTGTTATGAATTTATCAGATTTACGATGGTTATTATGGCGAATATGAGCACCAGCGCGCCAAGACCGATCATCCCAATTTCTATCGGGGTTAGAGACTTGATCCCCGTGGCGCCTTTCGGCAATTCCGGGTAAGACTGCCCAAGGGCCTCGCGTTCGAGCTCTTCCCATCTTTCTACGGCCGATCCGCCTTCATCGGTCTGAATATCGTCACCCTCATCACCTTCTTCATTCTCTTGATCGTAGGCGTTTTCTTCCTGCGGTTCTTCAGATCCCTCTTCTGCGCCTGGTATTTCATCGAGGGCGACACGCGCCGGGACGTTCTTAGGTTTTATATCCTCGATGTTAGCCAGGTTGATCTCCTGCGGATTTCTGAACATGAGGACTATCGTTCCGAGGGCTATCCTGTCGCCATCATGAAGATACTCCTCCACGATTCGCCTGTTGTTCAGGAAGGTTCCGTTCTTGCTTTCGAGATCCCTTATCGCGATTCCCCCCCAGCGCCGCATTATCTTTACGTGTTTTCTGGAGATGACGTGTTCGTTGATGGGGAAGTCGCATTCGGGATCTCTGCCTATCACTATCTCGCTGATCTCGTCGGCCAGGACGAATTTTTTACCCTCGGAGGCCCCGTTTAAAACCTCTATGTTTGGAACCGTTTCGCGGTCGATCGCGTTTAAAACCTTCTTCAGAAGTTTCACTTCGAGGATGTCGCTTTCGGTAACTTCGTCTCGGAATTCATGTTCGAAGGGAGCGTCACCCGCATGGAATTTTATCTGGTAGTTGTCTATGGTGATGTTGTCGCCGGGTTGTAGCAGATTCCTCTCGTTGGGAGAGAGCCTAGCGCCATTTAAAAAGGTTCCGTTGCCGCTGTCGAGGTCTACTATGAAAAAATTCTCACCCTCGTAGAGAATTTTTGCGTGCTGCCTTGAAACGCCAACCGCCGGGAGTTGGATGGTGTTATTTTTCAACCTGCCGAGGGTGATCTGTTCCTCGGTGCACCTGTGCGTGGAACTTTTGTTTGAGCCAGATTCATTGATTATCAGTGTAGGCATCTTCAGCCACCCCGGATTTTCTTTTTGGCAATTTCAACTTCAGCCGGGAAATTTCCCCCGGCGGC
Organism: Myxococcales bacterium; assembly: GCA_012513515.1. Lineage (NCBI taxonomy): Bacteria > Pseudomonadati > Myxococcota > Myxococcia > Myxococcales > Myxococcales bacterium. Next base: position 15,049 of record JAAZCA010000040.1, read on the forward strand.
ATCTATGAAACTTTTGTACATCGAGGCTGCTTTCCCCTTTTCGCCTTTCAGTTCGTAGATGTTGGCTAGGTTGTAGAGCGCCCTCGGATATTTAGGGTCGATGTTGATAGTGTATTCCCATTCGCGCTCGGCTTCGAGTGTTTTGCCCATCCTGTACAAAGTCAAGCCCAAATTGAAAGAGGCGTCGGAGTAGTTGGGATTTATCTCCTTCGCCTTTCTGAGCGCAGCCATGGCGTCAGAGCTTTTTCCTGAGGACATGTACACGGTCCCTAGTGAAAACCACGCCTTTTCATCGGTGGGGCGAAGCGTCAGCACGCTTTTGAATTCATTTGCGGCCTCAACGTGTTTTCCCTCAAACGCATAAAAATGCCCGAGCTCCATGTGCGCGTCCGGCGATGAAGGATCAAGTTCGAGCGCCTTCAGAAAACAGTTTTGGGCCTGGTACGGCTCGTTTTTCTTCAAATATAACCTGCCTAGCTGAAGCCACCCGTCAACCGATGTCGGCTGGTCTGCCAGCCCAAGGCGTCTGCGTATCTGAGCCTTTTCGTAGTCGCCGCTTTTCTCGTATATCTGCGCGAGCAGGTTATGAACGTGGGTGAGGCTGGGATTTAACTCGGTCGCCTTCTTGAGGGACTCCTCGGCCAGCTGGATGTAATCCTTGTCTTTGCTCGTCTTTGTTTTTTCAACATAAGCGAGCCCAAGCTGATAATGCCCGTCTGCAAGCGTCCCGTCCTTTTTCAATCCCTTCTTGATGATTTCGATCGCGTCGTCCACGCGCCCCTGTGCTAGATAGACCGCTCCCAAGTGGCTGTAGGCGGCGGCGTAGTTTTTGTCGAGCTCTATGGCCTTTTTGAACTGGGCCTCGGAGCGAACGAGATCGCCCTTTATCTTGTAGATGATTCCGAGGTTGTTGTAGGCCTCGACGTACTCATGCGATAGCTCGATGGCGGTTTTGAATTCGATCTCGGCCCTGTCCGTGTTCCCGGCGTTCAAAAGCGATATCCCCTGGTTGTTGTGATAGGCCGCGCGTGCGGTGGGCATCGTTATCTTCTTTTTCGCATCGGAATCTGCCGGTGCAAAAAACAGGAACGAGGCCATCATCAATAGGAATATCTTTTTCATCATCTGCTCTCCAAATTACGCGCTCATTTTGTCAGGCATGGGTTTATGGCGGCGGCCCGCTGGTAGGCGTCCGTCGAAGCATTGTTGTCGCCTAGGTTCGACGAGCTTATCGAGATATAATACCAGGACATCGCATCGTCGGGAACTATCGCCACCGCCCGCCGAAATGCCTCTCTGGCAGTTGCCCAGTCGCCGCTCTGCACAAAGGCCATCCCTTCCTGAAACGCTATGTTGTTTTGCATCAGCGGATCGCCAATTTTTGGTTCGTGAGGTTTTTCCTTCGAAAGTACCTTCGCCTTTTTGGCTGTCATCAGAAGCGGCGCAGGCTTTGCGAGCCTCTGCATCGCTGTGAGTTCGATCCCAGCGTTTTGAAATAGCGTTGCGCCATTTTTGCCGCTCTGCCTTTGGTAGAAGCCTTCAAATGAATACAGCTTGATCAGCCCTTGGTATCCCAGGGGGGATCTGTAATCTATCCTCTTGGTATCTTCAAACCAGAGCTTGGCCGCTGCGAAGTTGCCGGAGGAATACGAGTGAAGCGCCCGCATTCCCTTCGCGTAGCTTTCATAGGCCCTGGTCGAGCTCGTCGCATCCCGTACGGCGGAAAACTTTGCCTGGTCGGGGGAGGCCCCTATTTTTTTTAGGATCTCCTCGACTATGGCGGCCTGCTTGGTGAAGAACTCCTTGTTGTCGGGATAGGGGAATGTCGCTTCGAACTGCTGGATGAATATACCCGCGCTTCCCTCGGTCACGCGAATGAATATCCTTAGTTTGCCATCGAGATTCTGAAAAAGCCCGGAGATCGTGAGAAAGTTAGTGTCGCTAAGCGGGTACGATGCGGTTGTCCCCGAATATGGGCGAACCGATCCCGAGGCCGATATGAGATCAGAAAGGTAGAGGGGGATCCCGTGCGTCATCCATTCATCCCCATCTTTTTTTGTAAAATTCTGAAACTCCAGAATTCGCACCGCGCGCCCCTGCGGCATCTGAGATATCTCGAGATCGGACATCAGCCTTTGCCAGTTGATGCAGGACTTCCCCTGAGCATTGGCGCCTGAGGAAATCAGGAGCGCGATGGGAAGAAGGGCCAGTACCTTTATGATGCTGCGAAACATGGGCTCAATATCCTGATTTTCCTTGTTAAAATCAAGATATATGTACGTTTAGACGCTTTACGCCTCAGCTCCTTTGTGATAATCACGAAATATCTTATGCCCTCGAAAAAGACGCAAACCAAAGAGCGTGGGCTCCCCTCGGAAATGCTTGAAAGAGGGGATGCCTTAAGCCCCAATGACAAGACGATCATAAAATCAGCCGACGATCCGGATGAACTTACCCCGTCGCGCCCGCAGTATTCCCCGCCATATCTCGTTATAATAGATGGGCCAAGGGCTGGAGCCCATTTCCCGCTGGGACCGGGAGAAAATGTCATAGGGCGTGCCCCCGGGAATGCGGTTCGCCTGGAGGATCAAAGCGTTTCAAGGCAGCATGCCGAAATTTCAAAGGGGACTTCCGGCTGGTTGGTCAAGGATCTGGGCAGTAAGAACGGCACCAGCGTCAATGGACGATCGGCGACAGAGGCGGTCATAATAGGCCATAAGGATTTAATAAAGACAGGCATCTACCTTATGCGGCTGGTCACTCAGCCCCTTTCGCAGGAAGATGAAATGGAGCTTCCGCGGGATGCGATGGCTGAAAGGACGGTTTTTGTATCGGCCCCTCCTGATGGGCAGACCGCGCGTATGGATGACCTTTCAGATGCTGTCCCTGGGGATTCGGTTGCCGGTGGTGAAGACCAGGGGCTCCCCGATGACTTCGATGAATATGAAGAACAGGAGCTTATAGCCCGGAAAGCCAGCGCGATGTTGCGTAGGAAGAAGCGGGTTATGTATGGCGGGCTCATTCTGGCGCTCTTGCTAGCCGCCGGATATTTCGGATATCGCACCATTCTCAAGAGGTCTGTGAGTGCGGTCAAAACACAGCAGGTTCCTTCTCAGCCCGCCGATTTGTCACAGACTCCCCCCCCAGGGTCGGATCTTCCACCCGCGGCCGGGGAAGGCACTGGGAATCTCCCCCCTTCAGGGCCTGTTCAGCCTGGATCGGCGATTCCATCCGCAGCCCCGGAAGTTGCCAAGGTGCCGGTGTTTCTCGATATAGCATCCAGCCCGATGCCGGTGAATGTTACCTTCCAGGGGCAGCCGCTCGGAAGGACCCCTCTTCGCGTAAATATAGAGCTCGAGCCGGACAGCACTCATGAAATAGAGGCCCTCTTTGAGATGCCGGAGATAGGCGAGAACTTTACGCAGAAGATGGAATTTACGACCGAGAAGGGGCAGTCTGTCATTCCGATACTCTTCAGAGGCCCGATCGGGATGCTCAAGATCAACGACATCCCCAGAGATGTGGAATTTTACCTCGAAGGTAAATTCTCATACGACAAATTTCAAGATCGCTCCGCGAAGATCACCGAGGTGGTCCTTGAAAAGCCGATCTATGTTCCGTACGGAAAATATTTCATGGAGCTCCGCCGCGAGCGCCAGCTGGGGCAGAGCTCCCAGACCTTCGTCACCGATATAATATTCAGGCGTGATTTTACGATCGGCGAGGAGAGCCCGACCTTCGTCCTAGGCGTGAAAGATGCGGATCTGGCGGTATTTCCGGCAAGGGTGCGCTCCGAACCTGAAAACGCCGATGTATACATAGATGGGAAAAAAGTCGGCAAAACCCCGTTCGAAGGAGTTTTCCCGATAGGGGAGCACAGGCTTTCGGTCAGGAAAGAAGGTTTCTTTGAACATTCCGAAAGCCTCAAGGTTGATATCAATACTCCTTACGTCGCCAATATAAAGCTTCAGACCTCGCTCGCTGGAGCGCATCTCAATAATGCAAAATTGGCGATGGACCGCCAGATGTGGCAGGATGCCATTAATGAGTTGGCCGAGGCTCTTAATAAAAACGCTGCGCCCAGCGAAGTGGCTCAGGCTCATTATATGCTGGGTTTGTGCTATGCGAACCTCAACGACATCCAGCGCGCGATGGGGTATTTCGAGCAGGCGCGCGAGCATCCCGATCAGAGACATCGTGCGATGCTCGGGCTTGTCAGCGGCTATGCGGCGATGGACAAATTAGATGCAGCGCTTCCGCTTCTTGTGGAGGTTATGCTGAAGGTTGACGATGAGGGAGTAAAGCGGGAAGCCAACGATATGTTCCAGAAGATATCTCCGTTTAGGTCGGTGATCTACGTTTACTCCGAACCTCCGGGGGCATCTGTGACGGTAAACGGGAAGGGTGTCGCTCAACCTACTCCTGTTATACTGCACGAACTTCCACTTGGTAACTACAAGATCAGGGTGGAAAAGCCGGGATATCTTCCGACCGACTTGAACCTTTCCCTGTCCGTTAATGAATTCAACCCCGTAATCGTCAAGCTCAAGCCGATACCTAGATGACCTAAGAGCCGTGAGTGGTGATTGGCTGCGGGGACATGTTCACGCGAAGCGGGTACGTGTCCCCGGAAGAGTAACAGCCGTGACTGGTGAAAACCGAGCGATAGTTCAATAGTTCAATGGTGGCTGTCATTCCACGGTTGTAGGCCGCCGCCTGCGGCGTGGCAAACGGGAATCCCGTGCCAACATTTCCGGATTTCGATCATCGAACCTCGAGCCTCGAACCTCGAAAAAGTCACGGTCGTTACGGGATCCCCGATAAAATCACTCGGGGATGACTGCCTTTATCGCACTATCGCACCATCGCACCATTGAACTATTGAACTATTGACAATATGCGCCCTAGCGGTGTTTAAAGCCGGTCGGGGACGGAAAGGGCTTTATGAAATATCTTATCGCTGCAATTGCAATAGCTCTTGTTTTATCGCCATCAGTTATTAAGGCGGGGATTTCTAAGACCGATCTCAGCAAGGGTGTTGTTTTGACAGAAGAGGCGACGCTTCTGACGCAGGTCGATGCCGTAAGCCTACATTTGAGCTCCGAGAATATAAAATTTGCGCCGAGGCTTACCGAATCGGGCCTAATCGACGTTGAAACGACCGTGCTTTCTAAAAAGCTTCTTCAGGACAAGGAAAAGCTGAATTCGTTTTTGGACAGAAACGTCAAAACCTTCATAGCTTTGTTAAAGGAAAGATTGCCTATCTACGCCCCTTCGGTAGCAAAGAATTTCAATCCGAATTCTCAGATAAGATTTAACGTGAACTCCGGGGCGAAGAGGGAAGCTGTGGCGGTATGGTCCGGAGGCGCGTGGAGCTGGGACAAGGCCTTCGTCCCAGCGCCAGCTGTCGTAGAATCCTCCACGTTTGCGGCCCAGTCCCCCGAAGCCTATGCGCCTGCTACTGAAGAGAAGCCCAGAGGAAAGGGCAAGCTCTCCTGCGACTGCCCGGCGAGAAGAAAATAGATTGATGTTAGAGAAAATGTGTTGAAACTGTTTTTTATGAGAAATCTTATGTCAGAGCTATCTATAAAGACCTTATCTGTAGTTATTCCAGCTTATAATGAGGCTGAACGTATTATTGTTACTTTAAAAAAACTAAATTTTAGTTTAGAGAGTCTTGGCATACCTTATGAAATTATTATCGTAGATGATGGCAGTGGGGATAGTACTTCTGAAGTTGCTTGTTCATTACAAAATTCAAATTTCAAGCTTATCAGCTATAAACCGAATCGTGGTAAGGGTTATGCTGTGAGGATGGGGCTGGGAGCTGCTAAAGGTGAGTATGTTATTTTTATGGACGCTGATGGTTCTACGGATTTGGCTTATTTAGAAAGATTTCTTCACCTAATTTTAAATCATGATTACGACATAATTATAGGTTCTCGTACTGTATCTGGTTCTTGTCTTCCAATTAAACAGAATTTATGGAGAAGAATTACTGGAATCGTTTTTCGTGCTCTGGTTCGTATATTGTTCTTTTTGCCTTATTCAGATACCCAATGTGGGTTTAAGATGTTTTCATCTACGTGTTTAAAAATGCTTTTGCCGAGGTGTGATGCCGATGGTTTTATTTTTGACATAGAAATGCTTTATCAAGCTCGTAAGTTGGGACTCAATGTAATCGAGGTGGGGGTTAAGTGGAATAACGACGATGATAGCAGGGTCAACTTGATAAACGGACCTATAAAAATGTTTGTAGACCTTCTAAAATTAAGGCTTAAAACATTTATAAAATAAGTTCTGACAGCCCTGTTGTTTTTGCTGTTCAAAATACTTGATCTAATTACGTTCGTATATTGCCATCCCCCTTATATCTTTGACATGGTGGTAATGTGTAGTAACCAGCGTTTGGTACTCACGAAAATTTTTCATGTCGAATGGCAGCCAATAGGTAAAGTCATGGCTATTTGTTGTGTCTATAATGAGCTTTGGAGTGTACTTAAGCAGATCGTCCATGAGTTGTTTGTAGGCCAGTTCGTGCCTATTCATCATTTCAGATATGCTAAACTCTGTAGCTCCGGCCATTTTTTTCTCCCAGTATGGAACAATGTATTGGCACGTTACAAATCTAGTTGCCGGTAACCTGTTAGCAAAATAGTATGGATATGAAAAATATCCCCAAATAAAAATTTTATCTCTTTCTGAGGTTCTTTTTATTACCTCGTCAGTTAATTCTTTTATAACGGGCTCTCTTGGTTCAAACCACCTAGAAAAATATGACCACCAGTGTACTGAGGAAAATATCAAAGGAATGATAATAAAGGAAATAGCCAATAAATTAGTTCTCCATCTTTTAATTTCAAGCTTGGTTATTTTAAACCATCCAAGAGCAGCTAATAAAATAATAGGCGGCCAAACTTGAACGTAATAATGCGGTGAAAAATGTCCCCCTGCGGAAACGGCCAGCATTGCGCCTATTACCCAGAAAATAAAAAACCATTTTATGTTTTCTTTTAAGTTTACGCAGGCATAAGTGGCGCACACAAACAAGGGGAGGTTTGCTAGTATAAAAAGTGAAGTTCTTATGGATAGCCTTGATAGAAATCTTGCATAGTCAAAATGTGAGTTTACATAGTGGATATTATTGTAAAAATTATATGTAAGAGCTTCGCTTAATGCGTCGTGTCTTATAAAGTAAATAAAAAAGATTGCCCATGGGATTACGAACCCACATGCAAGGATTAGAATGTCATACAATGCTTTCCATTTTGAAGTTTGTCGCAATATTGCTTCATAGACTATATGGACTATTATGACACACAATAGTATACCGGCTTGATGCTTAAAAAGAGATGCAATTGCTATGAAAATTCCTGCAAGTAATATCAAAATTGACTTATTATTTTTCTTGTCAGTCGTGCCTGATTTTAGATAACAGTACGCCGCTATTGCCGAAGGCAAATTAAACATGTTTTCCGAGTTGGCCGGAAGTGTTGCAGTGGCCGGGAAACAAACCGTCCAGGCTGAATATAGTAACGCTGCCCAAGGACCAGCGCGGTTATATCCGATTGTTCTGGCTAGTAGCATGATAAACCAGGAAGTTATGGCTATCCATAGGATCATTATTGAGTGTACTGCTATCATGTTATTGCCAAAAAGCAGATTGGATATTGCGTAGAAAGCATAGCATAGTGGGGGCTTGTTATCGACGAAGTCAACGTAGGGAGTTCCCCCAGTAGCCCAAATTGCGCCATAGGTAGCGAAATCTGACTCATCGACTTGTATGACTTCCGAATAGAGGGTCAGTGAACGAACTATGATTAACAATGTCATGCAGGAGAAAAACAATTTCCATCCATTGAGGTTTTCTATTTTTTTAAAGATATTTTGCACGGCGCGGAAGCTATACGCTTTGCTATACTGAGTCAAGTATGATAAAGATGCAGAATCGTTTATATTTTTTAATAATGTTTTA
>JAAZCA010000041.1 GCA_012513515.1 Myxococcales bacterium
AACCATTACGCAACTAATGGCTTGAATTCCGGTTGCTTATGGCGTAGAAAATTACCCGTCCTGCGCTTTTGTGGCCTGTTTTTTGGAGGTTTTAATGAGATTCAGGATCTTTCTTTTAGCGCTTTTGCTGTGCGGTTTTTATGGATTTGGCTGTGGGGGTGCAATCTCGGACGTAGCTCCCGATCCGGATATTGCCGATATAGAGCCTCAAGATAGCGTAGAACGATTGATACTTTCGGAGTATTACGCCGGCAAGCTCGTAATTCGCCTGGAGGATCGAGACATCTCGGTTCTGAATCATTTTTCTTCGGAGGGGTTATCCTATAGCCGCGCGATCGGTGAAGATCTCAATCGTTATTACGAGCGGAAAGATGAGCTGGAACGGCTTTCGAGGCGCGAGCTTCCCGATTTGAGCAAGTATTATTTTTTGGAGGTAAAAGATCCAAGAAAGGCTATCGACGCCTACCGCAATTTAAAGAATCGCCGCGGTGTGGAGCTCGTGTACGCGGAGGAGATTCCTCAACCTCTTGGGCTTACGACTATTGCGGTTGCTAAGGATGTTCCTCAGCCCCTTGGGCTTGAGACCACCCCCGATCTGAGCGGGGTTCAGGGGTATCTCAAGTCTTATTCCCGGCACGGCGGTGTCGATGCGGAGTACGCGTGGCAGCAGGGGATAACTGGGCAGGATGTGATATTGGTGGATGGAGAGCAGGATTGGGACTTTGCACATCTCGATGTTACTTATGATAGCAGTATTTTTGTGACTAATGGTTTGTGCGATAATCCCGAAAGCACCAGCTCTGTTTGTCGTTCTATTATGAATCACGGCACAGCGGTTGCCGGAGTGATAACGGGAAAACATCAAGAAACTTCCATTGGTGTGAAGGGTATAGCTCCCGACCTAAAGTTTAATGCGGGCAGTAGTTCGATTTCTTATTTTCTTGCGGCATTAACTGATGGAGATCCTTCTAACTATGAGATGCCTCCTGGGACAATTTTTCTCATTGAAATAGGTAGGGCTTGTAATAGTCAGGCGGCCTGTCTTCCGATGGAGGTTTCTCTGTTTGATTTTACTGCGATTCAGCAGGCCACAGCAGCCGGAATTACGGTGATATCTGGTGCTGCAAATGGCTCGAAGAATTTGGATGTTCCTTCGGACTATGAATCATTGTTGCCAAGTGATCAAATTGTTGATCTTTCCCAAAATGATTCAGGATCAATCCTTGTAGGTGCCAGCCAGGGTGTTGGTTGGCCGCCGGTTTACGTCGATGGATGTCAGAATGGTGGAGCTCACACGCTGCTGAATGAATCCAACTACGGAACTCCAGTGGATCTGTTTGCTTGGGGCTGCAGCGTGGTTACCGCCGGATATGGTTATCCTGGCAATCCTTACGAATGGTTTCCGATCTCCGGCTGGCCTACACCACCTAATAGTGATCCGCACGCATATTTTATGAACAGCTTTGGAGGCACTTCATCTGCCACGGCAATTGTCGGAGGCGCGGCGGCGCTTTTGCAGAGTTATGCTAAGCGCGAGATGGGCGAGCCCGAGACTCGTTATCTGATGCCTTCTGCCATAAAGAATCTTCTTTATAGTTCAGGTCATCCGCAGGCCGGCAGCGGCGGGAATATAGGCAGGCAGCCGGATGTTCCTTCGGCCTTCGCAGCATTCGATTCATACTGGAATCAGATTAAATCGAGCTATCCGAAGATAGATCCTGACTGGGATGGAGATAAGCTTACTGAAGAGGAGATGATAGATCTCCGCGCCGCAGGAGTTGGGATCATCTGCGGTAAGGTCGATGTTAAGAAACATCAGTTGGTTGGTCTAGATGACCCAGCATGTCCTGCGAGGGGTGAGAGCGAATTCTGGCCCGCGGACAATTACCGTGCGAAGAATCTGGATTTTGACGGGGATGGGCGTGCTGATCTTGTTCAGTGGACAAACGGCACTTTGAAGATCGATTTTTCCTCTATGGTGAATGGGGAGTATGCGCATGACAGCGGTGAGGATAACTTCGGCGCATGGGATCTCGAGCTGGAATACGATCCTGTTCCCGGCAGGTGGGCGGTCTCTCACGTCGAGGATATAAACAAAGATGGCCGAGCGGATCTTGTCATCTACGCGCGCGAGGTTGGGAAGTGGTATATTTACTACACCGATCTGGCGATGATCGAGGATGGTGTAATCGAACAGAATCCTGAGAACTGGGATCTTGTTTTGGATTATTCCGCGCAGTGGCATGATGATCGCACTATGGATCCGTTTGGTACGGATGACGAGATCCCCGACACCCGCTACAGCCGGCCGCATCTTGCTGACTACAACGGTGATGGTCACATCGATATAGGCATCGCATGTTCGGACGGGTATTGGCGAATCGATTACGCAACCGGGGCAGGTGAAGGGTACGGCAGTTACGACAGCGAGCTTAGATATCTTCTTCCGGAGCAGCTCGAGCTTGCGCCTGGCTGGGCGTATTTGACGGCGACGTCGGTTATTGGAGGGACTGTCCAAAGTCCATACAACTTGACGATTAAACATCCGGATAGTATAGGTTTTGATGGTTCTGTGGCTATGCTTCTAGTTGCGGATATAGCATCAGGGGTTGTGGAGAACCTGATGAGTATCACTCCCCCTGTTTTTGGAGGAAGCGATGTTTTATTAATAGAGGGTAATTATTGGGGTGCAGGCAGATATTCAGATAGGCATGGTATCAAGGATTCCGGCGGCAGTTGGAATTTTTCCAACTGTGCGATAAAAAGCGCCATAGAAGGATACTACTGTTCAAACTTTGAAATTTTCGACGTAGCGCCAAATGGAGAATTTGGGGGCCCCGAATGTTTGCCCGTACTTGCTGATTTTGACGGAAATGGCGTAAGGGACAGGGCAGTGATGTGCCCCGACGAATGGCGCATAGCGTATTATCATGATCAATATTTTTCACATTATTCACCCAATTTTCTGGATCAGCTTGCCCCGGACGGGATGAGATATGTAGAGCTTGGCTATGATGAAGGGATAACATCCCTGCCGGGGATCTCCCACGCCGGAGGAAGGCAATACTCGCAGGTGAAGTCGATAATAAAAATGCAGCAGTTGC
>JAAZCA010000042.1 GCA_012513515.1 Myxococcales bacterium
ATGCATAAATCAACCTAATGGTTGCGTAATTTGAAACATTATCTTTTTAAACTCAATTATATCGGTAAAACTTATAATCATATTTTCGTCATGTCTATCTGGGTCTCTCACTGGCTTGCAGCTAACGGTGGTGGTATGAGGTCGTGGCGGTCAGACGAGAGTCTGAGTGTCCGACCGAAACAGAGGTTGGGACGAGATTCGATTTGTCGAATCCGCACAAACCCAGCCATGACTTATACCACGTGTTAGCGTTTCGTACTTTATTATATTAGCTCATTTATTAATTCAATATTCTCATTTTCAATTTTGTCAAATACTTCTCTTTCAAACTCCAAGAAACCACTTTTGTCTCTGGAAAATTTAATTTTTCCTGCTTCCAAATAATGTATAAAATCGCACAAATTAGTCAGTGTCTCGATTATATGGGAGGTGACAATTATGGTTTTGTTCCTTTCTTTTAATCGCAACAAAATCATTCGAATAATTCGACAGGTTTCAATGTCCAGTCCATTAAAAGGCTCGTCAAGAATCATTAAAGGTTTGTCTTGTTTTAGAACCCCTAACAATGCGAGTTTCTTTTTCATACCGGTGGAATATCCATCAATTATTTTATTCAATGGCAGGTTGAAGAGTTTATTCCATCGGTCTATGTCAAATTCGTTGTTTTTAAAAAGGCTCAGATATTCTTTTCCTGTGATACTCGAATAAAAGAAATTCTCGGTCACTAAATAAGCAACAGAATTTTTATTAATTTCTTTATTGTCAAATTGGATTGTCCCTGCTACTGGTTTCTTTAATCCATAAAGGGTGTTTAACAATGTGGTTTTTCCTGCACCATTTAGTCCCACAATTCCATGTATCAGATTCTCATCCAATGATAAATTCAGATTGTCAATAACTCTTTGGTACTTGTTATATGAAATTGTAAGGTTTTTAATTATAATCATTTAAGAAGAAATTTAGTTTGTTAACTGACTTTGAATAGAATAAAATTGTCATAAGCCAAACTACGGGAAAGAATACCGGAATTATACCTCCCAATGCACCGAGTGCTACATATATTTGCGCTGCTGGCGATTTTATATTTGGTTCATAAAATGCATATTTAGTCATGATAGTGTAAACCAAAAGACTACAGAAAATAAAATATTCAGCAACCGGGATATACCATTTATCTATATTAAAGATTATAAATAAAACGATTAACGGAATTACAATAATTGAAAATAATTGCAACAGACGTTTTATTTTTAACCATAACAGTTTTGTGGCTCCTAATTCAAAGGATGTTAAAATCTGGGAAGGTTCACATCGCTCAAAAAAACTTAAAATGATAATTCCCAAAATAAAAATTGCAATAGGTACACTTCCTATAAAAAAAGATGTAAGAGCAGTTATAATCCAAATAGGGACGATTATAAAAAATTGTTTTCTTATTCCTGCTTTCCATTCAAAAGCATCGTCGGGAATTAATTCCTGAAGTTTAGTGTTTAAATTTGAATTTCTCGCTTTTAAGTCAATATTTATGATAATTAATAATCCAGTTAGTTGGCTAATGGCAACCCATTGTTTATGAATTAAAAAACAGCATAAGACAGGTATAGAAAGGATAATATACTCCGCAAGCATGAGTGTCTTATAGTTTGAGAAATGACTTTTCAGAAACAATTTATCACCTCTTTTAAAATGGACGAACATTATCAGTAATAGAAATCCTGCAATTATATATTGAGAAGTTGCTTTATCTGAGCTCTTTATGTATAGGGCAAATCCTAAAAATCCAATTAATCCGACTAAGAAAATGAATCTAAATAATCCGATTCCAATAATTCCACGGTAAATTTGCTTTAGTCGTATTTTCAATAATGCTCGAACCATTTGTAGGTCAATTTAGTATGAACGCTAACGGTCGGCGGTATGTGTTGTTGGCGCCGAGTCGCGGTGGCGCGTGTTTTTGCACTCGTGATGCGATGTAGGGATGTGATTGTTATTAGTTTATTCTCGCGTTGGCAAAAACCGTGACACCAGG